>JBPBQH010000193.1:0-11529 GCA_050954685.1 Janthinobacterium lividum
CCCTATACCTAATCCTTTAGAAAGCATCTCGTATGTTTTAGGATCATCAAAAAGAATATTATTAAAATTTATATCTACTCCCCTTGTTTTTAATAAATCTTGACACTTCCTTATAACTGTAAGAGTTTGCAGCCCTAAAAAATCGAACTTCATAAGTCCTGCAAGATCTGCATACTTCATTGAATATTGTACTACTAGCATGCTAGAATTAATATCTTTGTAGACTGGGACTATTTCTACTAGATCTTTGCTAGCTATAACTACTCCTGCTGCATGAATTGAGGCATGACGATGTAAGCCTTCTAAAATTAAAGATGTCGATAGAACTTGTTTTATCAAACCTTCTTCACCCGGTACACTATATAGACCTTTGCCTTTTGAGGCATCCCCTAGTTCAGCCACTTCGTTAATGGCCTGATAGAGTGTTACCGGAGTTACTGCATTAAAAGGCACGAGCTCAGTCAAATGATCTGCATATCTATAAGATAGTCCTAGCACTCTTGAAACGTCTTTGATGACCGCTTTTGCCTGCAATCTACCAAAAGTAATAATTTGGCCAACGCGATTATCTCCATATTTCGAGCGAACATAATTTATAACTTCTTCCCTTCTTTCCTGGCAAAAATCTATATCGAAATCTGGCATTGAAATACGCTCAGGATTTAAGAACCGCTCAAATAGCAGGCCAAATCTGATTGGATCTATATCTGTAATTAATAAACTCCAAGCAACTATAGATCCAGCGCCTGAACCTCTGCCTGGTCCTACGCTAATATTTTGTTGCTTACTCCACTTTATGAAATCTGAAACTATAAGGAAATAACCTGGAAAGTTCATCTTACAAATGATGTTCAATTCATAATCGAGTCTTCTTGTATATAGCTCTCGGATTTCATCTTGAGCATTAGTTGTAACTTGTTCATGCTTGAATTTAGTTGTTAATCTGTCAAACAATCCTGCTCTAGCTTCTTGTCGAAGTAGTTTATCCTCACTCTCATCACTTGTAGTAAAATTTGGTAACATCGGTGGATGAGTCTGAGACATAACAGAACATCTCTTGGCAATGTTTACAGTATTTTCAATCGCTGAAGGCAGATCACTGAAAAGATCTATCATTTCTTGAAGAGATTTAAAGTAACACTGATTGCTTACTCTATTTCTTTCCTGATGTTCTTTAGTCAAACCAGCTGAAATGCATAGTAATACGTCATGAGCATCATACATCTCTACGCTGCTAAATAGCACCCTATTAGTTGCTACTAAAGCTATTGCTAGGTCTGTTGCGATTTGTACATATTGTCGCTCAATCTTGTGCTCATTAGCATAACTATGTCTCATAATTTCAAAATAAAAGCGATCACCAAATATAGACTTAAGTTGATTACTGAGGAAAATAGCTTCCTCAATGTTACCTGCGAGTAATGATTTGCCTACCACGCCCTCTGTGTAACATGAAAGTGCTATTATTCCTTCATTGTGATTGATTAGATCATCAAAACTTATGTGATTACAAATTTTGCGATCATTTTTTGTGAAAGTATAACTAACTAACTTAAGTAA
The DNA here is from genome assembly GCA_050954685.1 of Janthinobacterium lividum. Taxonomy (GTDB): domain Bacteria; phylum Pseudomonadota; class Alphaproteobacteria; order Rickettsiales; family Rickettsiaceae; genus JBPBQH01. Next base: position 1,561 of record JBPBQH010000193.1, read on the forward strand.
GTTTAAGTATCCTACTTCATCTTTAGCAATCAACAAAATTTCGGCGAAAGATGCAGAATTTTCTCGACCAAAAGATTGTTTATTATTATCACTAGATCTAGTATCACTTACCTCAAATGGCGTCTTTATATTTAAAATAGAGCCATGTATAGGCTGAATTCCTGCCTTACTAGCAGCAAGAGCAAACTCAAGTGAGCCAAACAAATTGCCCCTATCTGTTAAGCATAAGGCAGGCATTTGCTTATCTTGCGCTATTTTTATAATTTTATCAATATATAGAGCGCTCTCAAGCATAGAGTAAGAACTTTGCACTCTTAAATGAATGAATTTATTCATTAGTTCTTATCCAATTGAATAATAAGTAAATCCTATTTCTTCCAATAGCTTAGCATCTAATATGTTTCTGAAATCAAAAATCAGAGGACTATTTACTTTACTAAAGATAGCTTTAAAGTTGAGACTTTTGAAATGATCCCATTCTGTAGCAATTATAACGGCATCAGTAGAATAACAAGCCTCATCAGCCGAATTAGTTAACTCAACCCCAAGGAGGACTTCTGAAGCATTTTTATTGCCTATTGGATCAAATGCTTTTACAGAAGCTTTCTCTTCTTGCAACAATTTTACGATTTCTATAGCAGGACTGTTTCTGATATCATCAGTATTGGCTTTATATGTAAGACCTAATACAGATATCGTCTTACCAGCGATGTTTCCCATTATCTTTTTGATTCTATCTACTAGATGTGCAGGCCTGTCTTTATTGGACTCAATGACTGCGTTGAGTACAGTTAGTTCAGTATCATAATTCTTTGCTATAGATGATAGAGCCAAAATATCCTTGGGGAAACAAGAGCCACCAAAGCCTGGACCTGGCTTGAGAAAATCTTTACCTATTCTCTGGTCAAGTCCCATAGCAAGAGTAAGATTTTTTATATCTGCAGAAATTTTCTCGCAAAGATTAGCCATCTCATTAATGAAAGCAATTTTAGTAGCAAGAAAAGTATTAGAAGCATATTTTATAAGCTCAGATGTAACAGGATCAGTGCTTACCAGCAAAACGCCTCTAGAAATCAGAGGACGATAAATTTCCTTTAAAATTTCAAAAGACTGTGCATCCTTAGCACCTACTACTATTCTATCAGGCAACAGAAAATCTGCTACGGCAGATCCCTCTTTTAGAAACTCAGGATTCGATACTACGCTTTGGTTTAGTCCTTGCGCAGATAATAGATCCTCTATCTCTTGACATGTTCCCGGAGGAACAGTAGATTTGATCACGATAACACAATCCGAGCTTATATGAGGTAATAATTGACGTATGGCATCAAATACGTAGCTCAAATCTGCCTCGCCATTTTCCATAGGTGGCGTCCATACGGTTATAAATATTACTGACGATTTTTGCAAATTATCATCGTAGCTAGAAGTGAATTTTAAGTTTTTGTTTGATATTCCTTTAACTAAATAATCTTCTAGTCCTGGCTCAAATATAGGCAAAATTCCTTTATTAAGTTCTTCAATCTTTGTCTTGTTTGTATCTAAACAAGTAGTATTGTAACCAAAATTGGACATCATTATACCAGAAACTAATCCAACGTAGCCGGCACCTACAAAAGTAATGTTCATAAACCAAATGTTTTTCTCTAAATTTAAATGCAAAAGCAATAAAAGTAAATTCAAATAACATCGCTAATCTTATATACTGGTATATTATGAACGAAAAATGATAGATGCTGAGTTAAGCTTTTGAGGATTAATTAAAGAAAGAAGCTCCACACGGGTGATGTTTTTGTGGAAGAATAGACAATTTATAAAAAGAATTTGAAGCTGAAAATCAACGAAGAAAAAGGATCATAATTAAGTTAATGTAATGAATTGGCAGTGATGATAGATTATATAGATAATTTAAAGCAGGGTATTAGACATGAGAATGTTTTAGCAAAAAATGAAACCACGGCAAACGTAAATGGGCTACAGATACGCAAAGGCTTGATTGCCGCATTTTTACAAAATATAGACATTTCTCGCTTTGGATTTTTTGTTTTTTCTATCAAATCAGAAATCAATCTTGTTAACAAAATTAATGGTATCAAGATGTCGAGAGTTTAAAAAGCCTCGTTTCTTCATCAATATTAGCAGCTAGAGCATGTGACTTTGAAAGGGCCTTTTTTTTACATAGATAATGATAAAGAAAATTTATTACGAACAATGTTGCTGAATTTGCCTCGGTGTAATTTGTGCTACCAATATAAGCTGTAGCGCCTTTATTTATGAAAGTTCTAGCAAAATTTGTATTACCTAAGCAACATCCCGTATTAATGATTAATTGCTTATTTAATGATAAAAAACTGTCAAAATTTTCTGGAGTAATTAATTTATGGAAGGGCATTTTTTGCTCTATATCTGGAGCAAGATCTGGAAGTAGTAGCCCCTCATTACTACCATGACAGGAAATTATAGCAATCCTGTGTAAATAATTAGGCTCTTTCATGATAGAAATGAGATGCTGAACATTTCCTATATAATGAATTCTAACTTGGAAGTTAAAGTTTTCGAGTATAGAGCGCATTGCATTTGCTTCATTCCTGCAATCTAGTTCTATAATATCTATTTTCTCTTGATCATTAATGTTAAACATAATATTTTAGTCTTGAAAAATCCAATAAAACAGATTGCCTGCAACACTCACTTATATCATACTTTGCTTTATGTTGTAATATATAACTGCTTGAATTTGAACGATAAACTATCAAATATAGCAAATAGGATCTTTATAAAAGTAAAGTTATAGAATATTAAAATAAGACTATTAAGCCAAAACCTGATTGCGTTGAAGCATACAATAATAAAGCTAATGCTTTAAGTGGTTTGAGCGAATTTCAGTAGGCAATAAAATGCAAGTAATCAGACTAAACCCTAATAATGCATATGCCCACTACAACAGAGCTTCGAAAGGACTGAAATAGATATCAAATTACTACACTGCCGAAGTATCGTTGCAATTGTATGAACCTCCAAAGAGGCATATAGAAATATTTTATGAATATTACATAAATTATTCTTGATAGTTTAATTATATTGAAGTTATGTTATTTCTATACAAGCAATTAAGAATTACTAATGAAAAACGAAGCTGCTAAGAATGTCGAGTCGCAAGAAGCTTATGACAAGAAAAAAATATCAAATCAAGCACCTAAATTATCTTTTGAAGAAAAAACCGAACTATCATGGCAATTTCTAGATCGCATTACAGAAATGGTAGTTAACAAATTTTCACTAGAAGACAAGAAAATAATTAAAGATGCCGGCCGCGCATTGGTTAATAATGGTGCTGTATACCAACATCAAGTGGAGGCGGAAGTAAGGACAATATATGACAAAAATAGGAATACTGCCATTGGACAAGGCCAAAATGGTAGTAGAGTCGTCAATATTTAGTATGTTATTGTTGTAGTAATTAAGCAATCGTTGCAACAAATCTCCACAATTTATCTGTTCCGACTTTAATACCAATGCGTGATGTTACAGCAAATTTTTCTACTTCATCAGCTTCTTGAATGTGAAAATCTTCTTGTGAAGTAAGATCAATATTATTATGACTTCTGCATATACCAAGCTCACGACAAATTTTTCCGGGGCCGTCAATTAGCTTATGTGAAGGTTTCGTGAGTTTTATACTTCTTATTAAAACAGCACTAGGACTTCCTTCAGCCTCCGTTACTACATTTAGGCAATTATACATTCCATAAATCAGATATACATAGCTTATTCCCGGTGGGCCAAACATTATCTTAGCGCGAGGGGTGGGGCCTCGAAAAGCATGAGAAGCTGGATCGTCCGAGCCTCTGTAGCTCTCTGTTTCGGTAATTATTCCTCGATAATTTTGAAAAACTAGAACTTTGCCAAGCAGATTCCTAGCAACTTCAACACAAGGACGCTCAAAGAAATTGCGGTCCAATATTTTATTAGATTGATCATTAGCACTCATAAACATAATTTTGGTTTTCATATTAATAAAACTAAGATCTATCATAGATATAGCTATATGCATAGTGAACATAGCTCAGCTCGATTGAAATCATAGGCTCCTACTAGTACACGATCATAATTTGAATATCTAAAAAGCTTTAAAATATTTTACAATGAAAGAGTAAAGATAATGTGTGAGATTATGGTTCTTTGAGGTGCAACTAATGTGCTTATTTATATAAGCCAGACTTGCCTGAGACATAAAAAAACATATAAATCTTGTGAACAAACTAAATTATGCGTTTGCTAAATTATGCGTTTGCTATTAGTCCTGCCAATATTTTGGCAACAGTTTTGTTCCAAGAATATTTTGAATCTTGATCCCTATAAAAATTTACTCCTATTTTTCGTATTGAACTAGGATAAAAATGTGCATAAAAAGCTCGCACCACATAGTTAGTTTGTAAATCGAAAGTTCCTGTCATAGCAATCTTATAGCCAATCTTTCTAAGATTTCTCTGTAAATTCATAATTTCTGTATTTTGCTCATTATACTTAATGACTAATTCGGTGTCTTCTATATCTTTGTGATCTATTTTGTACCACTTGCCTAAATTGCTTGAAGCTAGAATAGACCAGTCAAAAAATATTCCAGGATCTATCTTTCTATCAGGTGCAATGTCGGAATGGCCTATAATATTATTTTTATCGATATTGTAGCGCTGGCTGAGCATATTACATAGATCTATGCAAGCTTCCATTTGTATTGGCGGAAAATTCTCGTCACCAAGATTCTCAATCTCTATACCTATGGAATGTTCATTAATCTTATCAATACCTTGCCAATGACTAAGACCTGCATGCCAAGCTGACAATCTATCTTCAACTAGATTAAAGATCTCTCCACTAGATTTGATAAGATAATGGGCACTTACCTTTTTCTTATAGTTACATAATAGAGCTAAAGAGTCTTTAAAGTTTCTCTCGGTATAATGTATGATGATAAAACTAATAGGCGCAGTCCTAAAAGAATAATTTGGCGAACGAAATTTAGTATTTATTTTCATAGCCCCGTAGTCTATATTAGATTCAAGTTTTGACTTAGAACTAAAAGTTCCAGCAAACTTGAAATTTATCATAAATTTTGTAATTAACATATACGAAGAGAATTATTAATGGCTGAAAATATTAAAGATAATCCTAAATCATCAAATGAGTGGTTATCATTTACATATGTCGTAATCTTCGCATTACTAATTAGAATCTTCGTAGTAGAATTATTTTTCGTGCCCACTGGCTCGATGAAACTTACTATACTAGAGAACGATTATATATTTTCTACCAAATATTCCTATGGATTTAGCAAACATTCTTTTCCCTTTAGTCCTCCAATATTTAAAGGAAGAATATTTGCCACCGCACCAGAGCGTGGAGATATAGTAATATTTCGTCCTCCTATGAAAATGGATATTAGATATATTAAGAGATTAGTGGGACTACCTGGCGATAAAATCCAATTAATCGATGATCTAATATACATAAACGACCAACCAATAAAAAGGGAAGAAATGGGGGTGGTTAAAGACGAAAAGGGGAACTCCTATGAAAAATATAAGGAAACTTTGCCAAACGAAATGAGCTATTATTCATATAAAACTTTACAAAAATATAGCAACAGTGCGGAAAATAAATTTGGCAATACTGAAATATTTTATGTTCCAAGTGATAAGTATTTTTTCCTAGGAGATAATAGAGATGAATCCAATGATAGTAGAGTGGATTTAGGCTTTGTACCTTTTGAGAACTTTATTGCTAAAGGACAACTCGTGTTTTTCTCAACGAAAGATTTGTTATGGTTAGAAGATGGTCCTATCACTCAGGTCGTAACTAGAGCTTGGACGTGGCTATCATCTATTAGAATAAATAGAATATTTAAAAGCATATATGCAACTGACTAAGATTTCCATATATTACTTTAAATTATTGTGAATACTGATATAGAAGCCTTACAAAAAAACATAGGCTACAATTTCAATAACATTGATCTTCTAGTTCAGTCCTTAAGTCATCCTTCACTTAGACAATATAGGAGCGCAATGAACGAGGTAGAGATCGATAATGAACGTCTAGAGCTCCTGGGGGACTCAATAATCGGATTTATAATCACCGAGATAATTTTTAAAAAGTATTTAGATTGTAGTGAAGGAAAACTGGCGACAATCAGGTCGCATTTAATCTGCAAAGATACTTTATGCAAAGTCGCCAAAAATATCGACCTAGCTAGTTACATCATAATGACTTGCGGTGAAGAAATATCAGGTGGCCGTACTAACCCTAATAATTTGGAAAACGCTATGGAGGCTTTGATAGCTGCAATTTATCTCGATAGCGATATGAGCTGTACAAAATTCGTAGTTCAAAAATTATGGAGCAATTTTCTGCAAAGTACCAACTTGACAGAAGCAGACCCCAAAAGCGCACTTCAAGAATTTGTTCAAAAATTTGGTCATTCGAGACCGATATATGAAATAAAAGATAAAAGCGGTCCAGCTCATGCACCTATCTTCATAGTTTTGGTAAAAGCCTTAGATCATTACCAAATAGGAGAAGGAAATTCTTTAAAAGCAGCTGAGAAAATAGCGGCTAAGAAATTACTGAAGCTTCTACAGCACCATAATAGTCACTTATAATAGTTCAGCAGTTATGGATAGTAAAAAACAAAAAACGATCTCCACTTGCATAATCGGCAAACCTAACGCTGGAAAATCATCGTTAATGAATTACCTAGTTGGCCAAAAAATCTCAATCGTAACTCATAAGGTACAAACAACTCGCTCCATAATAACAGGAATTCTAACCACAGAAGATACTCAAATAATAATATTTGATACGCCAGGAATTTTCGAGCCGAAAAAGCTACTAGAACGCGCCATGGTTAGATGCGCATGGTCTAGCTTAAATAGTGCAGATATTGTCGCTCTAATAATTGATAGCACTAGAAGACTGACTGAATTAGATTGGCAAATTTTTGAAAAATTAAAGAATCTCGGCATAAAGCCCATTTTCTTACTTAATAAAATTGATCTTCAACCGAAAGAAATCGTAAGTATAAGGCAATATATTCAGGACCGCTTCGAGGAACCAATTATATTTGAAATTTCAGTCACCTCGGCTAAAGGAATTAATAACTTCATCGATTTTTTGAAAAAAGCAGCAAAGCTTATTCCCTGGAGCTTTGCAGAGGATGATATGACTACTTTGCCTTCTAGGTTTCTAGCATCGGAGCTAACTAGAGAGCAATTATTTTTAAACTTGCAAGAAGAGTTACCTTATAACTTAACAGTTCAAACCGAACTTTGGCAAGAAGGTATAAATGGTTCTGTTAAAATCAATCAAGTTATTGTTGTCTCAAGAGAAGGATATAAAACTATAATACTTGGCAAGCAAGGTTCAATGATAAAAAAAATAGGCTCTATGGCTAGACTAGAAATGGAAAAAAATTTTGGATTTAGAGTACATTTGTTTCTATTTGTCAAAGTTAGAGAGGCCTGGGAAAGCAATCCGGAATTTTATAACTATATGGGACTGGAGCTAGAAAAGAGATCTTAAAATAGCCCTTTTAAGCCCACTTTACTTCAGGGGGTAATGACATAAATATAGCCTCTACATTACCTCCAGTCTTTAAACCAAAGGTGGTCCCGCGATCATATAGGAGATTAAACTCAACATAACGGCCACGCTTAATAAGTTGATGTTCTCTCTGGTCTTGAGTCCAGGGGTGATGAGCTTTAGACCGAACTATTTCTGGATATACCGCCAAAAAAGCTTTTCCTACGTCCTGAGTAAAATTTAGGTCATTATCAAAATCGCCGGTGTTTAAATAGTCGTAGAATATTCCCCCTATACCTCTTGGTTCCTTACGATGTTCTAGATAAAAGTATTCGTCGCACTGCTTTTTGAACTTGGGATAGAAGTTCAAGTCATGCTTATCACAAGCATTTTTAAAGGCTGCATGAAATTTCTGAGCCTCAGCATCATCTATATACATTGGAGTAAGGTCCCCACCGCCGCCAAACCATGTTTTAGTTGTTTCTATGTAGCGAGTGTTGAAATGTACAGCCGGTATCAGGGGAGAGCACATATGTGCAACTATAGAAATACCAGTTGCAAAAAAATTTGGATTTTCTTCTGTACCAGGAATATTTTTGCTGAACTCTTCTGCAAATTCTCCATGTACAGTAGAGATGTTTACTCCCACTTTCTCAAAGATTTTACCTCTCATTAGTGAAATTTCACCACCACCACCACTAGCTCTTGTCCAAATTTTACGCTCAAATTTTGCAGACGATGATGACTTTGGCTGAGCAAATTCTTCCTCTATTTTTTCAAAATGGTTACATATATCATTGCGTAATGTTCTAAACCAGTCAGCGCTTCTAATTTTTTTATCATTCATATCTTCACCAAGCATTTTTTATTATCTCCGGTATTCTAAAAGGTTTAACAATTACAAGATCAAATCTAACATCAAGATTACTATATTTGTTGTTAGATACTAGAAAAATTTGAGCAGCATTTTTAATTCTTTGTCTTTGATCAAAAGAAATAAACTTGGTATCAAAATCAGATGTTCTAGCCTTTACCTCAATAAAAACAAGTTGCTTTCCTCGTTGAACAATCAGATCTATTTCTCCTGCGTAATTGCGCATCCTGTGATGAATTACTCTATAGAACTTTAATTTATAAATGATTAAAACTAAATATTCAGCGAGCAGACCTAGATTTTCATTGCTCATATATTAGTTTTCTAGAAGATCTTTTATCGAATCTCGCATTATAAATACTATTATCAAAAAAATACTTGCAGTGGTTATAATATAAAAAGATGGAGCATAAAAAAGCCCAGTCTTCTCAACTAGCCATCTAGAAATTATAGGTGAGGTACCGCCAAACATTGCAATACCTAAATTATAGCTGAAAGCTACTCCTGAAAACTTCTGCTCTGCTGTAAATAATGAAATAATAAATATATAAGCAGTACCAGATATGCTCCCACCAAGCATACCTAAGCATGTCAGCGCTAATATCTGTAACCAAATATAAGGGGAAGACATTAGTATTAAAGTAGGTAATGATAATATAACTATAGCCAGACTAGCCAAGACGATCATCTTAAATTTACCAATGATATCAGCGGCACCACCAAATAAAGGCATTGATATCATAGCAACAAGGGAAGCGTATGACAGATAAATTAGGGAAGTAGTATTATCAGCATGCATAATATTATGATAATAAATATTTACATATGTTTTGACTAAATATAATACACTGCTTGCAACCATAGCGACACAAAAGGTTATAAACATCGAACGTCTTGCAGTTCTAAGTACATGCATAAAAGGAGTACTAAGATTTTTCTTTTTTTCTGCTAACATCTGAAAAATAGGTGTCTCTGATACTTTGAGTCTCAAGTAAAAACCTACAAGTCCCATGAATCCACCAAGCAAAAAAGCATAACGCCAAGCAAAATCGATATTATGGAAATATTGCTCAATTACAATACCAATGAAAGTAGCGATAAGAGTTCCTGCAATATTCGATCCGTGAACTAATCCTGCTGTAAGGCCAGGTCTCAGATTCTGATGATGCTCTAAAATAAAAATTGCTGCACCTGCTCCTTCCCCGCTAATGCATAGACCCTGGATAAGGCGCATTAATATAAGAATTAAAGGTGCGTAAAATCCAATATCACTGTAAGAAGGAATTAAACCTATGGTAAATGTAGTAATCGTCATACCTAGCATAGAGATTATCAATGATAGTCTACGGCCGTATTTATCTCCAATATAGCCAAACACTATGCCACCAATAGGTCTCGTAATAAACCCAACAGCAAATGCACCTAAACTAGCTAAGGTTTGTAAAAACTCAGACTCGTTAGGAAAGAAAGTATAGCCAATAACTCCCGCAAAGACTGAATAAACAGTGAAGTCG
>JBPBQH010000095.1:0-11514 GCA_050954685.1 Janthinobacterium lividum
ATTTAGGCAAATAAATATATAGAGATAACATGAACAAAATAGCAATTACTTTACTTATTTTATCCTCAGTGTATCTAGCTGCAGCAACACTAGCTGTTGCAAATCCCGAATTGGATAGCTTGCCCCTTGCTCCTTCTTCTCCTGCAAGTCAAAATGTCACATCCCTATATCCAAGCTTTGCAGATGTCGTAGAACCCTTGATGCCGGCCGTCGTTAGTGTTTATACGACTAAGCATAATAAGAAGATTGGTGGTCGTAAGACTCCTTCTTTGGAAGGATTTCCATTTGATAATTTAGGTGATTTGTTCGAACAGTTTAATATGCCTTTCAATTATGACGAGCCTTATTCTAGTTCAAAAGCAACCTTTTTGGGTTCTGGATTTATCATAGATCCCGCAGGTTTTATAGTTACTAATCATCACGTTGTTCGCAATGCGGATGAAATTCATGTTAAGCTCTTAAATAATACGGAAATGGCTGCCAAATTAGTAGGCAGTGATTCAAGAACTGACCTAGCTTTACTAAAAGTAGAAGTAGAAGAGCCTCTTCCTTTTGTTAAATTTGGCAATTCCGATAAAGTTAGGGTGGGAGATCCTGTAATTACTATTGGTAATCCTTTCGGTTTTGGTGGAACAGTTACTGCAGGAATAATATCATCTAAGGGTAGAGACCTCGACCTAGAATCGGGAGGCATTGTCGATGATTTCATTCAGACTGATGCAGCGATCAACAGCGGTAACTCAGGTGGCCCTATGTTCAACTTAAATGGTGAAGTCATAGGTGTCAATACAGCTATCGTCTCACCCGTGGGCGTTAATATTGGCATTGGTTTTGCTATTCCTTCTGATACCACGCGTTTGGTAATAGAGCAACTTAGAAAAACGGGAAAAATCAGCCGTGGGCGTCTTGGTATCTCAATACAGGAAATAACTCGTGAAATTTCTGAAGGACTAAATCTTAAAGAAACTACAGGTGTTCTGGTGGGTGGAGTAACACCGGGAGGAGCAGGAGACAAAGCTGGTATTAAGCCAGGTGATCTGATTATCGAATTCGGCGGACGTGAAGTAAAAAATCATAGAAAACTAGAAATTTTGGTTGCTGAGTCACCAGTCGGTAAGGAAACAAAAATTAAAATTATCAGAGCAGGAAAAAATTTAGAACTTGCTTGTAAAATTCTTGAGAATGAACCCGATAATGATGGACTTAATGCTTCAGGATCAAATTCTATCGGTAATCAAGCAGGTATCTTGAAGAAAAACGGCATTATTTACAATAATTTGACTGAAGAACTTAGAAAAAAATACCATATCAAAGATCAGTCAGGCTTGATTATCACTAGCATCAATAAGGAATTATACAATAATCGTTTGAGAGTAGGGGATCTAATAATTTCTGCAAATTGGGAGCCAATTATCTCAGTTGAGCAGTTAGAGAAAATATATCAAAATGCTAAGTCAGCTAAAAAAGAAAATATTGTATTATTTATCAAGAGACAGGACGTAAGCTTCTTTGTATCTGTTCCCGTAGACTCAAATTGAGATTGATTAATATTTTATAATAGCTAGCTAATTATGCACTTTTACTATGTGACTTGATTTTATAGCAAAAGTACATATAATCAGCTCTTAATTTTCATAATAAAAATTTATGAACTAATTATCACAATATTCATTAGCATTCTGTATACTCATGGACTGCTGTTGTTGTTCGCTATGAATTGCCAGTTAATTGGCAATTTAAGATCAAAACTAACTCACAATCATTATGAAAAATATTTCTATGTCCAGTAAAATTGGTTTTTGGTCGGTTTTCGCTCTAGTAACGAGTAGCCAAATAGGTACTGGAGTTTTTATGTTACCAGCAAGTCTTGCCTCTTTCGGTAAATTTGGTCTTATTGGCTGGATAATTTCGGGAGGTGGAGCAATATCATTAGCTCTTATATTTGCCAAATTATGCTCAGAGTTTCCAAGAACCGGTGGACCTCACGTATACGTACATAAGGCATTTGGTCCTACATTTGCTTTTTTTGTTGGTTGGACTTATTGGTTAATTTCATGGGTTAGTACTACTGCCGTAGTAATTACATCAGTGACTTACTTAGCTCCTTTTATCAGTAATCAAGATAATACTACCTATTTGGCTTTAGAAATCATACTACTCTTAATAGTTACCGGTCTGAATTTAAGAGGAATTAAAGCTGCTGGAAGTGTTGAAATCTTATTAACTTTACTAAAATTCACACCTCTTTTACTACTATCAATAGTATCACTATATTATTTTGATTCCAACAATATTGTAGTGGCACAAGACGTGAGTGCGTTACCAACTCAGCAAATCCTCGGTAGAGTGACACTCCTAACGTTATGGGGTTTTATCGGTCTCGAATCTGCTACTACTCCTGCAAGCTCCGTAAAAGATGCGCATAAGACGATACCTAGAGCAATAATATTTGGTACTATCAGCGTCGCTTTATTATATTTTATCAATAGTGTAGCCCTTATGGGGCTAATTCCAGCTAAATCTTTAGCATTATCTAAGGCTCCTTATGTCGATGCAGCAGGCATAATATTTGGTGGTAATTGGCATCTTCTGATTTCCTTTGTGGCTGCTATAATTTGCGTTGGGACCTTAAATGCATGGATTATTGCGAGTAGTCAAATCGCACTAGGGTTAGCTGAGGATGGATTGATGCCTAAAATATTTGCCAAAAAGAATAAAAGAAATGCACCCTCCTTCAGTATAATTACTAGTTGTGTAGGTATCGTACCATTACTAATTTTGACGTCTGCTACTAATATATCTCAACAAATCACAACTATAATAAACTTTTCTGTCGTAGCGTTTTTGTTCGTTTATTTATCTTGTTGTTTTGCTTTTTTGAAATTGATAAGAACAACTAGCGGAAGGTCTAAATCGGCTTACTATATGTATAGTATAGTAGCCATTTCGTTCTGCTTATGGGTAGTTTCGGAGACCTCTCTTACTACATTAATGGTCGCTAGTTTGTTTGTATGCAGCGGGCTACCGCTATATTTGTTCTGGTATCGTAAGCAAATAACAGGCGTAATTTTAAGTGACAAAATCGAATAAATCCTATATAAAATGTAAGCGCTTAGAAATTTAACGCTGATAAATTATGAGCATTTTAGTAAAATAGATTTGTATATGAGCAATTCTCAAATAGCAATACTGAGCTTTTATAGCTTCACAAATATCTGCGAACTAGATATTTTGCTTCAAAAAATCCTACTTCTTGGTAAAAAAAAACGTATTAGAGGTACAGTACTAATCGCCAAAGAAGGTTTTAACGGCTCGATTTCTGGAGATATTGATAACCTCAATCTTTTAGTTAGTGCTATTGTTGAACTAACTGGCGCTAGCTTTATTAATTCTAAAGTGAATCATAGTGTGGAGCATCCTTTCCAAAAATTAAAAGTGAAGATCAAAAATGAAATCATCAATATGGGTATTAAGGATCTTGAAGTTGAAGATTTAAGAGGCGAATATATCGAACCACATTTATGGGATGACTTTCTCAAAAATGATGATGTTCTTTTAGTGGATACTCGCAATAATTATGAAATATCTGCTGGAACCTTTAGAGGAGCATTAAACCCTAGCACTGAAACTTTCAGAGAATTTCCTGATTGGGTAAAAAGTAACCAACAAGCACTTAAGGGAAAGAGAATTGCAATGTTTTGTACGGGAGGTATCAGGTGCGAAAAATCAACTGCTTATTTGAAAAAACTTGGTTATAATGAAGTGTATCATTTAAAAGGTGGAATATTACAATATTTAGAAAACACTAAGAATCAGAATGGAACATGGAAGGGCAAATGCTTCGTTTTCGATAATAGAAGAGGTGTAAATTCTGATTTATCCCCAGCTGAAGGTTATTGGCTAGAACGTAAGTAATTTAATGATGGTAAGACAAAGAATAGAAGTCGTAGCTAGTAAATCTGGAATAATAACTCACGAGATTAGGAAAAATCTAGATGATCCATCAATTCAATCAATATATCTGAATTCAGACTATCAAAAAACAATCAGTAATCTTGCTAAAATAGACCTACTAATTGTCGACGCCGATATAGATTTAGATTTCTCGTTGCACCATGTTAAGACATTAGTTAATTTAACCAGAGCATATACTAAAAATAAGCTGGGCGTTTGCTTAATAATTCCGACAAGACTGGCTGATCTGCTTGATGTAATTAAAAATAGTAGAACAAGGGAGCAATTATTTTGCATTGTTAATGATAGCTGGTTTTATGATGAGCGACTATGTCAAATATTTAAGCATGACACGCGAATAGGCTTTACAGAGAAAGAAAATAAGATCTTCAGATATCTAATATTATCGACAGATAATATAGCTTACAGGAAAGATTTGCTTGAAGTGGTTTGGCAATATCATCCTGATATTAATTCAGCTACAATAGAATCTCATATATTTCGGCTAAAACAAAAATTACCAAAGAATTCAATAGAATTTAAAGATAATTATTATAGATTAATTACAGCCAATATTATCTAATAGTACGCAGAAATCAGAATACAGCATTGACGATCACAACATTTTATAACAACGTAATATAGGTTCTAAGAATTTGAATGGATGACACAGAGTTTTCTAAATTATCTAAGCAGACACTTTTTAATATAGTAACTATAATTGAAGAAATTGATAAGCAGTGCTCTATAGATATTGATTTCGATTCAGAGATTATTAATCTTGACACTAAGGATGGCGTGTTCGTTATCAATAAACATTCAGCAGCGAAAGAGATTTGGCTAGCTTCACCAATCAGCGGCCCTTATCATTTTTCTTATAATAACGGAAACTGGTGCTCGAAGTATGGTATAGATTTATTCGAAATTCTAGAACAAGAGCTAAACATCAAATTTAATGAACGAGATATATGACAATATTAAGGTTAAAGAAACTTGCGAATTATTTAGCCGCCTATAAAGTTGATTTGATTATAGTTACTCTTTCTTTATTTTGTGTATCAGCGGCCCTGTTGATTCTTGGACAGACTTTCAGAAGATTAATAGATAATGGTCTTAATACTCATCATGCTCTAATCGTTAACAACGAAATATTAATAATTTGTTCATTAATAGTAATTTTTGGAATTGGCAGTTTTTTTCGCTCATATAATATAAATAATATCACTGAAAAGGTGATTAATCAGATTCGCTTAGACGCTTTTACTAACTTGATAAATCAAAAAATTATTTATTTCGAGAACCGTAATATTAGTCATATAGTGTCAAAATTGACTTTAGATCTTGAGCTAGTTGCAAAACTAATAACAAACTTTTTGTCATTTTTTATTAGAAATTTTATTATGCTTTTTGGCTCTATAATTATGATGTTTTTGCAGAGCTATAAATTATCCATTATAGTCATAGTAAGCGTACCGTTAGTTTTGCTACCTTTATTAAAACTTGGTAAGTATATAAGATATCTCTCCAAACAAACACTAGAATTGCAAAGTAATATAATATCAGTCCTTACGGAATCTCTGACATACGTCCGCGTCATTCATTCCTTTAATCAGCAAAATAATAGGATACTTGTCTTCAAAAGCATTATTACAGAGTATCTACATAAGACATCTAATAGACTAAAAATTCGTTCCATTTTTTTTGCAGTAACAATATCTATAATATTATTGTCAATAACTTTCGTCATTTGGATAGGTAGTAACGATATATTATCAGGAAATATGTCACCTGGGAAAATGCTTTCGTTCATATATTATGCTCTACTTGCAGGGCTCAGCGCTGGAGGTATTGCTGAAGTTTTTAGCGAGATACAATCACCATTGATAGCTCTTGAGCGAGTTTTATCTTTAGTTGATGCTAAGGAAACCTCTTATCTCCGTGTTCCTGCTGAAGACAGCAATTTACTACATAGATCAAGCTCGCAAATAAATCCACGTAGAGCGTATTCTAATTCAAAAAATATGCTTGATTCAAATTTTACCATTAAATCAATCGAGTTCAAAGATGTAAGTTTTTCATATCCTTCTAGACCTGATCTTGTATCTTCTAAAAATATCTCATTTTCTATTTATTTTGATTCTTTTGTTGGAGTGATTGGCCCCTCAGGCGCAGGTAAAAGCACAATAGCACAATTAATGTTAAAGTTTTACGATCCTAGTTCTGGCTCAATTTTAATTAATGATATCAATATCTCTCAGATTAATACTAAGCACTTACGTAGCATCATAGCTTATGTTCCGCAAGAATCGAATATCTTTTCAGGCACCATAAAATCTAATATAGCTCTATCTAGACCAGAAGCTTCAGATGAAGAGATAGATTTAGTAGCTCATATTACTGGAATAGCTTCTTTTGCCAATGGTTTTGAGCATAAGCTTGATACTGATATTGGTCAAATAGGAGTTAGATTATCTGGCGGGCAAAAGCAGCGTATAGCTATAGCGAGAGCTCTTCTTTACAAACCGTACATATTAATATTAGATGAGGCTACTAGTAGTATTGATAATAAAGGGGAACAGAGTCTTTTAAGCCAAATTAAAGTATTGATGAAAAACAAAATAATAATCTCAATCGCACACAGAATTTCTAGTCTAGATTATGCAGACCAAATTTTAGTGATTGAGAAAGGTGTTATAACTTCTCATGGGACTCAAGCACACTTAGCTAATACGTCTAGTTTTTACTATAATTTGCTAAGTAATCAGAATTCTGATTAGAGAGATGCGAAATTGGGCTAAAAAAATCATAGATAGAGATTTCTGATGGCTTAGCTAGAGCTTATTTGCTTCTTCTAGAACTTTGGTTAATTATAATCATATTTATTGGGTTCATTTTTTAATATGGAAATATTTGTAGAACTTCATTGCTACAGACTATTTTCACTAAACCATTGTGATTAAAACTTTTTCTATTTTTATATATGCTTCTTTTAAATCATCTTCCGAAATACAATATGGAGGTAATAAATACACAGTATTATTCAACGGTCGTAATAATAATCCTTCATTTAGCAATCTACCCTTAAGATTTGTCATATCAGTTGCCGTAGCTCTAATATCAAAAGCGGCAATAGTACCAATTTGGCGAATCGAGTGTACTGAAGAAATGGTAGTTAATTTTTTAAGAGATTCTTTGTGCAGCCTTGTAATATTTTTGATTTTATTTTGCGTATCATCATGTAGCAACAAGTCAAGAGAAGCAATCGCAGCAGCACATCCCAAAGGATTAGCAGTATAGGAGTGGCCATGCATAAAAGTTTTATGATGATCTTGGCTTAAGAAAGCTTGGTAAATATCTTCATTAATTACTGTAAGAGACATTGGTAAAAAACCGCCAGTTAAGCCTTTAGATATGCATATTATATCCGGTATACAGTTTATCTGCTCAAATGCAAATAAGCTACCAGTTCGCCCAAATCCTGTCATTATTTCATCAAAAATAATTAAAATCTTATGATTTCTTAGAAGGTTAACAACTTGCTCGATGAAACTGGGACGACACATTCGCATGCCGCTAGCACCTTGCACTAATGGCTCCAAAATAAAAGCTGCGATGCTTTTGCCGTGTTTTTCCAGATAGAAAGCCAGCTTCGCTAAACTTTGTTGCTCCTTATATTTAATTTCTTCGTCACCATCGAAAATAAATGGAAAGGGTATAGTGAAGACTTCGAAAAACAATTTGCGAAAATGATTATGGAAGTTAGAGTCCTTACCAACACTCATCGCACCGAAGGTATCACCATGATATCCACCTTCAAAGCTTAAGAAAATGTTACGCTCAATGTTATTATTTAACCAAAATTGATAAGCAATTTTTATCGCAACCTCAACAGCTGTTGATCCATTGTCTGAAAAGAAGAATCTAGATAATGGAGATGGCAAAATTTGAGACAGTTTTTCACACAAAGTAACAGCTGGTTGATGAGTAAATCCTGCAAAAATAACGTGCTCAAGTTTTAGAGCTTGATCATAAATTGCTTTAGCAATATATGGGTTTGCATGTCCATGGAGATTAACCCACCAACTTGAAATCAAATCTAAATATTTTTCTCCTTTCATGTCATAAAGATAAGCTCCTTGTCCCCTTGTAATATGGATTGGTAGCTTCTCGGTCATACCTTGCGTAAAAGGATGCCAGATAAATCTTTGATCTTTTGAAATGATTGTCATAAAATATTATTTAGGTTAGTTGGAAGAGGAAAATTAGCTAAAGTCTTCTTCATTACTTTGCCAAATTTTGGGAATTCAGCCAATATTTGTGTACGCCCGTAATACGTGATTGCTTCTTTATTGCTTTGATTAATAGCTCCATTAATGATTACTCCTAGGATCTTAATATTTCTAAGTCTTAATGCTTCTAACGTAAGACATGTGTGATTTATAGTTCCAAGGCTTGATCTTGCTACGACAATAACAGGTAAATTTAACTTTTTGATTAAATCAATTATTAAGTAACGATCGTTTAATGGTACTAGTACCCCACCGGCGCCCTCGACCACAAGATTATTATCATTTGGAAGCTTAATATTGTCAATATTGATTAAAACATTCTCTAATCTAGCAGCCTTGTGGGGAGAGCAGGGACTTTTGAAAATATAAGTTTCATCATAGACTTTAGTCTTACTAAAACTTTTAACGATTTTTTTATCGGTTAAAATATTACTACCTGCTTGAATAGGCTTAAAATAACTATATTTTGAGTGAAGACAGATCCAACTAGCAATTAGTGTTTTGCCAATATTCGTATCAGTTCCTGTTAAAAATATCCTCATTTCAAATTCCTTTATTTTATAAGAACAGCAAAAAATACTTTATAAGAAATAGTAAAAGAATCTTTTTTAGCTTTTAAAATTAGTCTTAGACAATCTTGCCCTGCTTTTGAACTAGGTGTATTAGCCCCAAGATGTTTTAAATATTTCACGAAAGATAAGGCATCATCAAACGTCAGTTTATATATTTTATTCTGGAAAAGATACTTCTTTGGCGACAAATCGAGACAGTAAGTTTCGAGCATTTTCTTTGTTGGATAATCATAATTTTTACAATTAGTTAATTCCAGTGTCTGATATAATCTCTCCCACTGAAAAAAGGTACCTTTACTTAATGTCGAGAAAGCTAATATTTCCGTATCCTGCCATAACTTATTTAAGCTCCCTTCGAGATCTGCAAACCATTGAAAGGATAAGCTAGAAATCATTAAATCAACAGGTTGAAAGACTAAATTTTCGGCATCTCCTACAATATAATCTATGTCCAAACGTTCGCATAATTGACTTTGGGCTATTTCTAGCATCCTTGGTGACAAATCGCTTAAAATATATTTCGTAGCAGGAAATTTAGACATCAACTTTTTCGTTACTATTCCAGTACCAGCGCCAATATCTAATATCTTTTGTGGAATGAGATCAGGTACAGCCTCATTAAGACACTGAATTAGACAATCGGCTGCTCGTTCTTGGACAGAAGCAACGCTCTCATAATCTGCAGCAGCTCTATTGAAATTTGCTTTAATTTTTTCTTTGAGCATAGCTTAAATTTTGTTAAAAAATTTTTATACTAAAATACACTTATAGTTATTTCTTGCAATTAGTAAAGCCAGTTTGTATTAACTACAAAGACTTAAGTTACAGTTCCTGGCGTCGAGAGTTGTGAATCTATACTAGTATGATATATGTAAGATATTTTAAAACTTAGCACACTATAATCTAGGGCGTGTCATCGATTAAGAGAAATAATGGATGATACTAGATAGATAGCACCAAGAAAGTTGACAGCAGTTTTAGCGTAACGGATTCCTATAGCTTTATACTACTTAAGCTTAGCAAAAAAATTCTCGATCAAGGGCCTACACTTATACAGATGAAGGTCGTATACTATAGGGGTAATCGATGTTTATATAGTACTTCAGATAAATTAGTGTTATTACTAAGGGAAAGTTTGAGGTAAAAATTCAAATCTACTACTTAAATATATGAAACTCGTATTAAAAGCCCTGCTATATTTAGTGCTAGGCTACTCTATTTTAGTAATTCTAGAATATGCTCGGCAAGGTTTTTTAAACGACGTATCTTTTGCAGAAAGTTGACAAGGTTGTGCAAGAATCTATCGAAGATCCCGTTTACTTGATTTCATATGCTGATGGAGCTGAATATATATACCGAAATCAGAATGCGATGAATCATTACGCTATAAACAAAGCTATTGACTGCCTCTATAACTACAGGAAAAAGCATCTAGATCAAAAGTTTCTGGCGAAAATAGCGACGTATTGAGCCAACCTATTGGATCCGGAATGTGGCTGTGGAAACCTTATATAATACTTAAAGCTATGGAAAGTGCTTCGGAAGGGGCTATTATTATCTACCTTGATTCGGCTTTTATTATTGAGAAACCTATATTTGGTTTAATTAGTAAGATGCAAGATAATGGTATTTTGTTAATATATGACAGAGATCGCAAAAACGGTTCTTTTATAAAAAGTGATAGTTTTGCCCTGATGGATTGTACTAGCCAATAGTGTAGAGAAAGCCGCCCCATTTGGGGCTCAATAGTTTTAGTACGTAATAGTGGCCTACTACGCTCTTTTATTAAGAAGTGGCTTAAAAACTGCGAGAATATAGAGATTCTCTCACAAAAAAATTATAACATCTATCCAAATTACCAAGAATACGCTTGGCACCATTTCGATCAATCTGTTCTGAGTTTAGTTTACTTAAAAACCCCTATTTCGGTAAGAGTATTAGAACTCGAGGAAATATTACCATTTATTTCCTGGTTTCATCGAAAAAATAGCCCTAGCTCGCCTCTAAAATCTTAGTATAGCTTATACGGAATTAATCCTATAATCAATTTCAACACCAGAGGTAAGGCTCTATCTTCGAGTACTATTCTAAATACTCCCGTGCTAGTAAGAATCCCCGTGCTAGTAAGAATTCGCAAATGGTTTATAGAAAACTTTCAATCTAATCAGTAACAGATACACTAATTTAAATCATAACTCTAATCTGCAAGCATTAGCTTACAGATCGAGCGCAGAATTAGCTATTTAATGTTGTTCTCTACTTTCAGAAACTATTTGCTGTAAGGCATTAAGGTTTAAAAGCCCTGGCATTAATTTACCGTTAATTATGTAAGCTGGAGCTCCTTGTATTCTAAGATTACCAGCTAAACTAAAGTTCTTGTTGATTACATCTTTGATTTCTTGACTTTCAGATTCTTCTATTACTTTGCTAGGGTCTAAGTCTTCTGTAGTCAATAGCTCTGTTATCATAGTTTTTGTCGGTTGTGAAGAATTCATTAATCCTTCATGTATGGCTTTGAATTTTGATGGTTCAAGTTTATAAACTGCAAGAGCTATTTTAGCTGCATACATTGAGTATTCACCAAGTATAGGAAATGGTTTTAATATAACTTTAATTTTGCTATCTGATTCAAGTAGTTGACTTAAATACTTATCTCCCTTTTTGCAATAAGAACAATTATAATCATAGAATGAAACTAT
>JBPBQH010000096.1:0-11031 GCA_050954685.1 Janthinobacterium lividum
TGGACAAAGACATCAACTAGTAGGAGCAGATGCTCTAATGACTAAGCTTACTTTATCTAAAGCAGTTATCCCCGATACAAGCATATGATGCTGACAAACGTATACGTGATAAGCTTCAAGCCGCTGGTTGTATTGTCGTCATATCTTCGAAAAGGAGAAGACGTAACACTATAATCCATAATCGCTATCTATATAGATGTAGACATTTAATTGAGAATTTCTTTGCTAAACTCAAACAGTATAGAGCTATCGCAACTCGTTATGATAAAACTGCTACTAATTTCCTTGGTGCTATCCATCATCTATGTTAACTATAATACGTATCATTTATGTTACTTTTAGATGCGAATTTGAGTAAAAACATTTCGTGGCTAGGTAGCAAAGTGGTAATGCGGTTGACTGCAAATCTTCTATGCGTCGGTCCGATTCCGGCCCTGGCCTCCGTAGTTATTAATATTTAGGTTAAAAATATGAAAAAACAGCTAAGTCTTTTTGTTACCCTAACTTCTTTATCATCACTTAATGTCTATTCAAGTTCTCAAGATTCGGTCAGATCCGTCCTATCTGATGGTAAGTTACAAGATAATACTAAAGCTATAGATTTTTTTGAAAGCGAGTTGAATTTTACCGTTAATCCTTATGGCGTTAGTCAAGCCATCAAGGAAAAAAAAGATATAGTAATAATTGATGTAAGATCTGAAAAAGATTTTGCTAAAGGGCACATACCCGGTGCAGTTAATGTTTCATATGATAAGCATGGAAATTTTAATGGCAGCGAAACTGAATTTAACGAACTTAGGAAAGACGTCGTTAACTACATCTACTGCTATGACTTGCTTTGTAATTTGGCAACAAGAGCATGTTTAAAATTTGCCTTGCTAGGCTATCCAGTTAAGGAAATAAAAGGTGGATTTGAGGCCTGGAGGAAAGACAACTATCCTGTAACAAAATAATTTGTTCAGTAACTTAGCTTGCTGACACAATTACTAAAAATTTAGGCTAATGCACTTTATCGAACAATTTTTAGAAATGATGGTCGCTGAACCTGGTATCGCAAAAAATTCGGTCTTGAGCTATAAACGTAACTTGCTTGATTTTCATCGATTATAGTGTTGCGTTAGCCTCATCCGTTATCCTCCTTAATTGATGACACCCCCTAGATACTAATATTGTAGCAGTCAGCTATATAATAAATAGAGCTATCGCAACTCGTTATAATAAAACCGCTACTAATTTCCTTAGCGCTATCCATCATCTATATAGATAGCGATCATGGATTATAGTGTTGCGTTAGCTTCGTCCGTTATCCTCCTTAATTTAATATTGTTATATAATAAATTGTAATTTCCTCTCAGATCAGATTTGCAGCTAAATTAGACTAATTATTTCTAATTTTATATAATACATATTCTTTAGGGAAACGACTAATATCGCTATAAGTATCTTGTATCCTACCTATTTGTGCCATCATATTGATTGAAGAAATATTAGTATCTACTGTCATCGATATTATTTCTTTTAATCGAAGTTTATTAAAGCCTTACTCAATACAAGCTCTAGCACCCTCAGAGGCAAAACTTTTATTCCAAAAATCGTAATATAATCGCTAGCCTATTTCGACATAAGGAGTAGCATCTGGTCAAAAATTTGCAGGGGGGAATTGTAAGCCCTATAATAGCCTATAAATCGGTTAGAATCTTTCAATTCTACAGCCCATAGGCCAAATTTGTGCCATTTGAAATAACCAATTATCTGCTCATAATATTGCATAGTTTCAGCAGTATTTAATAATTTTTTAGAATATTTCATGACATAAGGATTTTGATTAATAACTACAAAATATTTTAAATCCTTTATTCGCCAGTTTCTTAAAATTGATCTTTGAGTTTGTAATGTACTCGTAATAGTTTTATAAGATTCACAAAATTTTACTTAATTTTTATATTATAATTAAGGTTTACCGTACTTTTAGTCAAAAATTTCTCGACTTTAGATTAATTAGCTTAATTATCAGATATTATAAATATTTTTCAAATAATAAAATCTTACTCATGCCTCAAATTTATTTCTCGTAAATTCCAATGTATTTGCTTAAGGCTTGATTATATTTATTAGTTTCTTGACCCCTTCAACTGAAGTTTCGAACGCAGTTTTCTCAGCTTCATTTAACTCAATTTCGACAATCCTTTCTACCCCTCTAGCGCCAATCACTACTGGTACACCGACATATATATCGTTGTACCCATATTCTCCTTTTAAGTAAGCAGCACAAGGTAAAATCTTCTTTTTATCCTTTATGTAACTTTCTGCTATTTCAATAGCAGAAGCTGCAGGAGCATAATAAGCTGAACCAGTTTTTAATAAAGCTACGATTTCGCCCCCACCATTGCGGGTACGTTCCACTATAGCTTCGATGCGTTCATTTGTACTCCATCCCATCTTGATAAGATCAGGTATAGGAATACCGCCTACAGTGGAGTAGCGTATTAATGGAACCATAGAATCGCCATGACCTCCAAGAACAAAACTATTGATGCTTTCTGTAGATACTCCGAACTCAGCCGCTAAGAAAGAACAAAATCTTGCTGAATCAAGTACTCCTGCCATTCCAATAACTTTATTAGAGGGCAAACCACTTTCTTTGAGCGCTACGTATACCATAGCATCTAAAGGATTAGTAATAACAATTACAAAAGCTTCTGGAGCATAGCTTTTTATTCCAGCAGCGACAGTTTTCATAACACCAGCATTAACAGCAATAAGATCATCTCTGCTCATACCAGGTTTACGCGGTATGCCAGCCGTTACAATTATTACGTCTGCTCCTTCTATATCTTTATAGTCGTTCGTACCTTTTAATATTACGTCTGAACCTTCTATTGCATTACTCTGTGTAATGTCTAGGGTCTTGCCTTGAGGCACCCCTTGGACAATATCGAACATTACTATATCAGCTAGCTCTTTTATACTGATTAGATGAGCAAGTGTTCCGCCGATGTTACCTCCGCCTATCAAAGCAATCTTTGGTCTTCTAATCATTTTTCCTCGCTTTTATATGTTAACTAATATTTTGGCATAATTTTTTCGTTTTTAAACAAATTTATGGAATAAAATTCTATTTTGACTTATGCTTTGTGATATAATTAGCTTAAAATATATTACAAATATAAGCTAATGTTTCTTGTACAACCATAATTGAGCCTTAACATGAATAAAAATTATTTTGTAATTGCGCTTCTAGCGATTATAACTTCTGCTTGCCAAAATAGTGACCAAATTAGAACTAGTAACCGTGAAATATCCTCTCTAGGCTTGGAATCTAGTACTATAAATAGTACAATGCCTGATGTTAGTCGTCATACAGGAAATCAAGCTTCAACAGTTGATGCAACTGTTCAATCAGTCCCATTGCAATAATCTAATATGATCGTTGTCAGCAATCTGCTTATTTAGTGCATGCATGCTAACTGCTTGTAGATCTTAAGCTCTCCTATTAGGCTAGCTTAAGATTTTCTTATCTCCTTGTATATAATTACTGAACCCGAATTTGGAGTACCTATAGCCTATTAATAGGTTAATTACCCTTTTTGCAGGAAAAATATTAGCTGTACAACTTTTTAAATTTCTTTTCATATCACTATTTATAAAGCTTCTACGCACCAAAATTTGCTGATGAATAAACGGTAGAATAACGATACGATTATTATTGAAGAAAAACTTTTAGAACTTGAGTCTGATAGGCATATCTCAAAAGCAGCCAAAAAGTGCCAAATAATTACATAATTTTAAAGCTTACTGCAACACAAGAAAAAAAGATGCTCCTAGTGCCGAATATTATATGCCTTATCAATGATATAATAATAAATAACTAACTCAAATAACATAATTTAGTAGTACTTATACTTGACTTAAAAGAACGATTAGTTTACTTTACAACCATTATTACGGCGGGTGTAGCTCAGTTGGTTAGAGCATCAGATTGTGGATCTGAGGGTCGCCGGTTCAATCCCGGTCATTCGCCCCAGCTTCCAAATACTACTAAGTATTATCTCTATTAAAACTTCAGTATCGTGAATTAAACCTTTAGCATTCGTAGCTCAGCTGGATAGAGCGTTGCCCTCCGAAGGCAAAGGTCGTTGGTTCGAATCCAATCGGATGCACCATTATGAGTAAATTAATCTCAGCTTAAATATATGCTAAATACAATAAGTACTAGGGTTATTTTTGATATTTTGCTTACTTCTGCAAGTTACAATTAATGGTTTAAATGTAACATAGTTTACCAATTTATAAATATATAACTACTAATACGTACCATATATTACCTAGCGAAATTATCATTAATTACAAAATGAAAATTGGGATAATTAATATGTCACAGAATAAAAAATTAAAAGCGAAAAAAATAAGTAAGGTAATAGATCATTTGAAGAATAATGACCCCTTAGTAGAAACAAGTGACCAAGATATACCAGATCCGTTTTCTTTTGCTGCTAAAACTGTTGCTAACGCTAGTAACAAAGTGTTTAAAGCTTCGGAAGATATACAGAAGTCTGTGCTAAATTCTAAAAATGTAGAGAAATTAAAAAGCTCCGTAAATAAGGATACAGCGAAAGATAATAAGAAGACCTCGGCTCACGCTCACAATGGCAATACGAATGAATCCTTCAATAGCTCAGAAGCAACTAACGCTAGCAGCTTACTAGTAGAACGAATAATTACAAGCGTTAGTTCAACTATGAATAAAACTTTGGAACAAAACACTTCTCTAACTCAGGATTTAATTAAATGTAGAGACGCTAAGGATATGCTAGGCTTTCAGCAAAAAATGCTAGAGACAAACTTCAATAATTTGATAAGCTTTTATTTAGATGTTAATTTTGCGGTCCAAGCTTTTATATCCAAAAATATGCAAATTTCATCTGACAATACTGAGAAGCATGTAAAATGCTTTACAGGAGAAATAATTTGATTAATAGCGTGAGCATTAAAAACCTCAAATAATATTGCTTTTTGTATTTAATCTATCAAAATTTTAATTTATTGAGACTGTAAAATCTTAGTGAGGGTCATCAATTAAGAAAAATAATAGAGGAACTGTCCAAAGTTCTTAGGAAATATCCATCAAGCTCAGGTCATACAATGTACCTGGATTTTGGTATAAGAAATACAAACTATCTAGGTAAAGGTTTAGCTAGCCCTACTTTAAAAGAGTTTGTAAGTTTTTATCATAAAAATATAGACCTACCCGCTTATACGTGTTTTATTAATCCAGATGAAAAAAATCAAATAACCCAGCATATTTATAATCAGGCTGGCTTTAAAAAAGTATGAGAATTTGATTTCCAAGAAGGAGTTTTCAAAGGAAATATGAGTTATTTAATGGTAAAGAAGATATGAATGAAATCAATAGTATTTCTCCTTTAGTTACCCATGATAAAGATACCAAAACTAGTCATTACAAAATCCTGATCAATAAAGCAACAGAAGATGATTTATGTGAGATAGTTAAACTTTCGTATGATAAAGCATCTTGAATATGAAAAATTCCAGCCCCAGCTTTGGAAATATGCAGAAGGAGCATAAGAAAAGCAAAAGCAGTGGTTTAAGTCTCTATTAAGAAAAGATGACTATATTTTACTCGTAGCTCGATCAGAAATAAAGCTTCAGGGGTTTATTATAGGAAGAATTATCTCGGCTCCTGAGGTTTATGACCCTGGCGGCTTGACCTTAATGATTGATGATTTTTGCGTAAGTGCGCCTGCGTTATGGAATAGTGTAGGTAAGTTTTTAATATCTGAGCTTAAAACATTTACAGAAAGTAGAAAAATATCACAAATTCTTATAGTATCCGGAGCCCACGATATCGATAAAAAGCAACTTTTAAAAGATAATGATCTGTCTCTAGCATCAGAATGGTTTGTAAGTAAGGTAACTAAAACTTGATAGTCAAGTTTTAAGGATACTAGATGGATAGCACCAAGAAAGTTGGCAGCAGTTTTAACGTAACGGGTTGCTATAGCTCTATACTGCTTAGGCTTGGCAAAAAAATTCCTCGATCAAGCGCCTACAGCTGTACGTCGTATACTATAGAGATAATCCTATCTTTCTTTGAAGGTATAACAGCAATATAACCTGCGGCCTTGAGATTGTGATGCATGCGTGCGTTATAGATTTTGTCAGCAACAACAGCTTTAGCACAGAGTAAGCTTCTTCATTTCTCTTTTCTCTGTGTAGCTGGCTGCAGGAATAATATCATTTTTTTCATATGATCGTTTGTATTTGTAGCTTCATTGTAGCCAATACACAAACATCTTTGAATGGATACTGATGCTTACTAAAGGTTGCTTAAGCAAGCAGAGCTCCAAATTACTATTTCTGTAATATTTGCTTGTAGCTTGGGAAGCCGTAAGTATCAGCTACATGGCAAGTTACTTCTTCTATAAAGTTTCCAGCTTCGTTGCGATTAGTCAAAATTATAAATCCGCTGCCAAACGCAGGATAAGCCACGAACATTGCTGTAAAACCTTCATTTAAGCCACCATGAGAAAATCTGAACTTATTGCCGCTGCATGTTAGAAATACACCCAGTTCCGTATAGTCTAAATTCGGCCAATTAACATGGGCTTGAGGACTTAATACTTCAAGTACCGTACTCTCATGTTAGAACTCCTAATTCCTTACCATCAATAACTTTCAAGAATATGGATTATTAATTTGGCTAGATCTTCAGCAGTCGTCCAAAGCCCTGCTGCTGCCATCTCAGGATAAATATGCCATCTGCCTTCAATCGACTTGCCGTTCTTTAATGTCGCAATTGCTGCATGTGTCTGGCACTTTTTTGTTCCAGAGGTTGAGAGAAGGTGCTGTTAGTCATATCCAAAAGATCTAAGACGTTTTCTTTCACCCATACTTCATATTTTTTCCTGTTAACTCGTTAATCAATTGCTAGATAATTATTGTGCCGCCGCCAGAATAAAGAAAAGAATGTCCAGGTTTTTGAACTACTGCTACGGGTTGTGTGTTAACTCCTGGTGACTTACCGTTTAAAATATCTAGAATTGCCGGAATCTTAACTTTACTACTGGAATAACCAGGGAATCCATGTACATTTAGGCCTGCAGTGTGAGCAAGAATGCGCCTTAGCGTAAACTTTTTCGATTTTAGTAAACTGATTCTCAGCGACTTGCCACAATCTAAGATACTGATTGATATTTTCATCAAGATTGATTACCGAATTTTCTACTAATTTCAAAACTCCGATGGAATTAATAGTTTTACTAATTGAGCCAACTTGAAAAAGTGTACTATTATTTATTTTTGGTGACAATGTATCAAAGGACACAGAACCATAATTCCTGATCGAAGTGACTTCTCTGTTTTGAACAATAGCAATATTATGCCTGGAATATTATGATATTCCATTCTTTTAAGAATATTCATGAATGAATCTCAATATATTTTGTAAATGTGAGAACTTTTTAATCAATCCTCAGGTAATAATATTTCTCTTTTTCCTGTATGGCTGGGCGCAGAAATAATGCCGTCTCTTTCCATGCGATCAATTATATTTGCAGCTCTATTATAGCCTATACGCAAGCATCTTTGAATATAACTAATAGATACTTTGCGTTCGAGCTTAACGATTTGCTTGGCCTTTTTGTATATTGATTCATCATCATCGCCGTCGCTTAAATCCTCTAAACCTGGATTATCATCCTCAGCACTTTCAGTAACAGCAGAAATATATTCAGGGGCTGCTATGCTTCTTAAATAATTAGTTACCAGCTCTACTTCCTTATCGTCAACGAAAGGTCCATGAACTCTAGTAATCTTAGAACTATTACCCATATATAGCATATCACCCATGCCTAGCAACTGTTCAGCTCCTTGCTCGCCCAGAATAGTTCTACTATCGATTTTTGAGGTAACCTTAAAGCTAATGCGACTTGGAAAGTTAGCTTTTATTACTCCTGTTATCACGTCTACTGAAGGCCTCTGAGTTGCCATAATAATATGAATACCAGCTGCTCTTGCCATCTGCGCTAATCTTTGTATTGAGGATTCAATATCCTTACCAGCTACAATCATTAAATCTGCCATTTCGTCAACTATAACTACTATAAAAGGTAGTTTTTCCATTTCGATAGGAATTGATTCATATATGGGCTTACCACTCTCAGGATCAAATCCTGTTTGTACTACACGTTCTGCTACTTTTCCTTCTTTGGCGTT
The DNA here is from genome assembly GCA_050954685.1 of Janthinobacterium lividum. Lineage (GTDB taxonomy): Bacteria > Pseudomonadota > Alphaproteobacteria > Rickettsiales > Rickettsiaceae > JBPBQH01. The sequence continues at coordinate 8,236 of JBPBQH010000096.1, forward strand.
CTCAGCAACACGAGCATTATATCCAGCAATGTTTCTTACTCCAACATTCGACATTAAGCGATACCGACTTTCCATTTCTTTAACTGCCCATTTTAGAGCAACAATAGCTTTGCTAGATTCAGTAACTACAGGAGTTAGTAAGTGAGGTATGTTATCGTAGACAGACAATTCAAGCATCTTAGGATCTATCATGATCATTCTGCACTCAGCAGGAGTATATCTGTAAAGTAGAGACATAATCATAGTGTTAATTGCCACAGACTTACCAGATCCAGTTGTACCAGCAACGAGTAAGTGTGGCATCTTAGCAAGGTCTGCTACGTACGGCTTACCAGCTAAGTCTTTTCCCAAAATGAGAGGTAATAATATACTAGAATCCTGATATTCTGGGGTCTCTATGAGTTCTCTTAAACAGAAAAAAGCTCTTTGCTTATTTGGTAATTCTATACCAAGAGCGTTCCTGCCAGCCACAACAGCAATCCTTGTAGATAGCGCAGACAACGAGCGTGCTATATCATCTGAGAGTCCAACAACTCTAGATGACTTTGTGCCAGGTGCTGGCTCAAGCTCATACAAAGTGACAACAGGCCCCTGACTTACATTAATTATTTGCCCTCTTACACCAAAGTCGTCAAGCACGCTGACTAAGCTCTCAGCGTTCTCCTTAAGTTCAGCATTAGATTCTGCTTTAATATGTTGATCACTTGGTAATTTAAGTAGATCAACTCCAGGAAGAGAGGCACAGACCTGATGGGAAGAAATTGACGGTCGTTTAGTACTCGGAGATGATTTAGAGGCTTCAATATGATAAGATTTCGAAATATCAACATAATTTTCAGAATCCTCGTTTATATCTCTAAGTACTCTTTTTATACTAGCGTCGTTTGGATCAGTAATTAAGACTTGATTCGTCGAAGGAACAATAGAAGACTTTACTTCAGGAATGATTCTTTGGGTACTAGTATTTTGAGGATTAATACTCAAAAAAGCAGGGAAACTTGGCAATTCGGGCAAATTCGGCATCTTGATTTTTATATTGAAAATTTTCTTGATGTTGTCAACTATTTGCAAATAGCTTCCTGCCTCAATGCCTAGAATAAAAAACATAATAGTGACGACAAATAGCATACAGCCGAAATTAGCTAGGATTCCGTATGAAATTAAAAAAGGTTGGACAATCGTACCTATAGCACCACCACTACCAGCGGGGAGCCATCTGGAATTAAGTTCAGCTAATATTGTTGATAAAGCTATTGACGAGAAAATCATGCCTAGGATTTTCAATGTGACTGAATTCATATAGCGTCGCTTAAGGATCAATATACTCCATATAAAGCAACAAAGAGGAAAGATAAAAGACGCAAAGCCAAAAAACTGATACAAAAAATCTGCAACATGGGAACCAAAATAACCAAAAATATTATGTGGCTGTCTATGAGTAGCAAAATTAAAAGATGGATCGTCTGGCCTATATGTCAATAACGATGCAAAAATTAGCAAGCCAGAAGTTAAAAATATCAAGGTCTGAGTTATGTAGTTAGTGAATATTTTTCTTATTAAATAGATCATAATAATAGTAACAACTTTCAGATAGATTTGATTTGCTATTATAACATTAAGAGAGTTTTTAAGAAACGCTTATTTAATAGCTTATCTAGTTATATCTGACCTTATTATGAATAGAATAAAGCTATTATTCGATATACCAATATTTGAGTTATATTTTCAGCTTTTGTAAAATGTCCAACTTGCTTAATTCGCGTTTAGTTACATTCCCGTAACATCTTCAAATCTTTATGATTACTATTATAGCTAAAAATCTAACATAAATTTTAATAACTGACCATAATGATTAAATTGAGGGATTTAATGTTTTAGGGGAACTGGTTTTTGTGTTATCAATAAATAAAAATAGAAAGGCAGACAAGAGCCTCTACAATAGTGCTTCTGAAGATTTTATTCCTGTTGCTTGTCATTACGATGAACAAACTTTACTTACTAAAAATGGTGAATTAATACAAACTATTCAAATTAATGGTATTAATTCTGAACGAGTAAGTAAAAAACTATTCAATCTTAGAGGAATGGTTAGGGATGCAATTCGTAATAATATTGACAGTAACAACTTTGCCTTCTGGATTCATACAGTTAGACGCAAAACCAATTTAGATGACTCAGCTCCATATGATAAAATATTGCCTGCCAATATTCATGAGTTATGGCGGAAGAAAAATTATTGGCACGATAAATTTGTAAATACTCTATATATCTCAATAATTTACGACTCCGCAGCAATGAAAACTACGAATTTTAGATCATTGATTAATTCATTATTTCATAATGTGGTGCTTGATTTCCAAGATAAGTATCTTGCAGATGCTCATCAAAGATTAAATGTAGCTACAAATAAGATCTTAGAACATTTGGTAGAATATGGAGCTGTTAAACTTGGCATCTCCTTTGATAAAGAACACAGTTATTCCGATCTACTATTTCTCTATAGGAGAATAATTCATCTCAATGAAGATAGTTGCTTAGTACCAATTTCTGACTTATCTTCTTCCTTAGCTGCCCATCAATACGCAGTTGGTAGTGACAAAATTGAGATAATAAACGAATCTGACAAAAAATTTGCTGCTATATTATCTATAAGAGAATATCAAAATGTGTCTGCTGACGTTTTGGACAGTTTTCTACAGCTACCAGTAGAGTTAATTGCCACAGAAGTATTTTACTTTGTCGATAAACGCGATGTTAAATCAGCCTTTGAAGATCAAGACTATATATTAAAAGTAA
>JBPBQH010000150.1:0-10060 GCA_050954685.1 Janthinobacterium lividum
TCTTGCAGATTTACCACTTCTTTGTCTTAGATAAAATAGCTTAGAGCGGCGTACTATACCGTACTTAGTGACTTCAATATTCTGTACTATCGGAGAATATATCATAAATCTTCTCTCCACTCCTTCACCGTGACTAATTTTACGCACTACAAAAGAAGAGGTAAGACCGCGATTTCTTCTAGCTATTACTACGCCTTCATAGGACTGGAGTCTCTCGCTAGCACCTTCAGTAACTTTTACACTTACTTTTACACTGTCACCAGCTTTGAACTCTGGTATTTTTTTAGTTAAAGTGTAATCTGCTATTTGTTTTGCTTCGTATTGATCTATTATATTCATAATATTTTGCTCCTAAAATCATTCTTTTAACTTTTCAGCCTGCTTAAAAAGAAGGTCTGGCCTACGTTTCGCAGTGATTAGTATCGATTGTGCTGACTGCCATTTAGTTATCTTTTCGTGGTGTCCTGACAGCAAGACATCTGGGACTGCGTTATTCCTCCACAGTGATGGTCTAGTATACAAGGGGTGTTCGAGTACCGTTGACGCCTCATCGAGCTGCTCGAAAGATTCTGTCCTTAATGTATTACTATTGGCTAATACTCGAGGTATTAGCCTTATAGTCGCATCCATGATTGATAGGGCGGCAACTTCGCCGCCAGATAAAATATAATCGCCGACACTTATTTCTTCGATATTATACTCATTAATTATGCGTTCGTCAATACCTTCAAATCTTCCACATAATATTATTATACTTTCATCCTTTGCGAATCTTTTTGCTATTTTCTGAGTAAAGGCCTTACCTCTAGGAGAAGGATAATAAATTTTACTGTTAGGATTCTTGCTCAACGCACAATCAAGAGCGTCACCTACTACATCAGCTCTCATTATTAAACCATTACCGCCGCCGTAAGGCTCATCATCAACTTTCTTATGCTTGGTTAGGCCGAAATCCCTTATATTTATTATATCATAAGACCAAAGGTTTTTTTTTAAGGCCTGGCCTGCTAATGAATATTGCAATGAACCTGGGAACATTTCTGGAAAGATAGTCAAAATGCAAATATGAAGATTATTCATTACTAACCGCAGCTAAGATTATACTAAGAAAGTGAAAATAATACATTTTTTTAAAGAAAGAAATTGATTTTATTATAATTGTAGTTTATACCAAATAGTAACTTTAAATGAATCGGGGCATAGCGCAGCCTGGTAGCGTATCTGGTTTGGGACCAGAGGGTCGGGAGTTCGAATCTCTCTGCCCCGACCAATAATAGTATTGTTACACTTTCTTTATGATTATCGCTTCTCTACTAATAATCCTCTGAACTGGCATATCTACAACTTGAAACTATATTGATAAATGGTGTAGTCAATATAAGACTAAGACTTAAATAATTCAGGACAAAAATTGAAGGAGATGTTATAAGATAGCCGGCAAATCTTTAATATTTTTGGTGTTGATTATACTATTGAGTACTGACCCCAATTACGACAGATAAAAATATTTCAAAGAAGATACCAATATTTTTATTCAAGCTTTAATTACTAGATTACATATAGTTCTTCTTCAGGAAAGAGAGAATATATTAACTATCTTATCCGATTATGCCAATACTCGCAAGGCACATTATATGAGCTGCACAGGTATAGAAGATTACACTCTCAAAAATAGTTGATGTAATCATTGAAAAGGTCTTGGGTGCAAAGTTTGAAATATTTGTTCAGCAATTGATCTGCTGATACCGTGAACCTTTGTAAGTTCCTCAACTGTCGCATCCGATATTGTTTTAAAATCCCCGAAATAGTTAAGTAAAGCTTTTTTTCTGATCTCACCTATGTTCGTAATTTGGTTAAGACTAGAAACTTTAATTGCACGCGAGCGGCTAGCTCTGTGGTTTTTTATAGCGAAATTATGTGCTTCGTCTCTAAGTATTTGCAGATACTTCATCAATGCTTTATTTTTATCTAGAGTGAACACTTCCTTGCCTTGAATGTGAAACTGTTCACGCCCAGAATTTCTCTCTGCGCCCTTAGACATGCAAACAAAATTTAGATCCTGAATTTTTAGTTTATTCATGACTTCCTTAACTACTGACATATGACCTTTGCCTCCATCTATTATCATAAGAGATGGCTTATTATTAGGTTCTTTTGCTAAGCGAGTAAGCCTCCGGGTCAATACTTCTCTAAGCATTCCATAATCGTCTCCTGGACTGTAAGGAGCTGGGAAATCATTGTCTTCTTGATCAATTTTATTTGAACCTTTAATATTAAAGATTCTATATTGACTTTTATCAAAACCTAGAGGAGTTGCTACTATCATAGCTCCGACAGCATGAGTTCCCATTATATGACTATTATCGTAGACCTCAATTCTATCGGGAAACTGTGGTAAATCGAATAGATCCTTAATCTCTGCAAAGATCGTCTGATTTTTCATAGAATTCTTGAGGTATTGCTGCAAAGCTATGTCAGCATTGTCACGCGCATTTTCAATCAATTTCATCCTGCCACCTCGCTTAGGATTTACTATCTTCGTTTTACAAGAATATAGTTTATGCAAAGCCTCGACGATCAATGCTGGTTGCATTAATGGTTGATTAATTATTATTTCCTTAGGTGGTATTCGCGTCTGATAAAACTGCCCGATAAAAGACTCTAATACTTCAGATTTACTACTTTCATCAGTATGAATCGGAAAATACGCCTTATTGCCCCAGCTCTGAGATGTTCTATAAAGAAAAACCTGTATGCAATAAGTGTTATTTTCCTCGACAATAACGATCACGTCAGCATCTGAGATTCCTTCATATTGGGTATTAGATTTGAGCTGAATATAGCTTAAGGCTTTGATACGGTCTCTAATTTCTGCAGCTTGCTCAAAATTCATGTTCTCACTCAAAATTTCCATTTTTTTCGAGAGTATGTTCTGAAGTTTTGCAGTTTTTCCTGATAGAAAATCGTCGACTTGCGTAACTAGTTCATCATAATCTTGTTTTGATATTTTGCCGACACAAGGGCCGTAACATCTTTTGATTTGATATTGCAGACAGGGTCTCTGCCGCGAAACCAAATAATTATCGGTGCAGGTTCTAAGTTTGAAGATTTTTTGTAGTTCATTAAGAGTAACGTTGACTTGGAAGCCTGAGGCAAAAGGGCCAAATAATTTCCCATCACTTGATTGCTTACCACGATATTTAAGTAGCTGGGGATAGGGATGATCGCTACGCAGCTTAATATAAGGGAAAGACTTATCATCTTTGAGCAAAATATTAAATTTAGGCTGGTGTTTCTTAATTAATTGAGCTTCAACTAATAATGCTTCCGCTTCGGAGTTTGTAATAGTATATTCAAGTGAGTGAGTCTGAAAGACCATCCTAGCGATCCTTCCAATCAAGTCAATTTTTATATAATTACTAAGTCTTTTTTTTAAATTTTTAGCTTTGCCTATATATAAAATGCGCCCAGTTTCGTCTAACATGCGATAGACACCTGGTAATCGCGGGGCATCTGATAAATAGGATTTTATGAGATCGCCCCCCGTTATCTTTTGGACTGTTTTTTCGTTCGACATTTGGTTATTTAGCTCAACTTATTATCAAGGGTGGAGTACTTTTTGCTTTAACAGGATCAATTCCTCCGTTACTAAATGGTTGACATCGTACTATTCTATAAAAGGCATAAATTAGACCTCTTATAATGCCGTGCATAATTATAGATTCCTTGGCATATTGAGAGCAAGTCGGGTAAAAACGGCAATTTTGACCCAATAAGGGGGAAAGCAATAATTGATATAATCCTATGAATTTTATTAATATTTTTTGCATGTTTTTGCTAATTTTTATTAATTGAGATAATTAAATTTTGGGGAGATATTAAATACACTTGAATTAGTATTATATCTATACATATTGGTGTCCAAATTCTAAAGAAATTTTCGCTAGCGCTCTTAAACTACTATAACGATGTTTTCTTTAAGTTCGCGAGTTAATAATTATCGGAGTTGCCTAAACGATAGATGTCAAGTTGCCACATCAACTAGTTTCAGCAAAGCTTATTGAGGTCTGTCTACACTAGTAAGATACCAATCATGACTAGACTGAATTAGACTTTTACTGAAAGTCCATTCTTCTCTAAAATTATCTATTTTGCTGGTAAAATTTTGACCAATGAATAATATTCTGATAAAAACATTATTACCAAATAAATACAAATCGGAAATTTTTGCTTCTAAACTATCTTTATTTTCTATTACGCCGTAATTAGAAGAAATTAACTCAAACTGCTCCGCAAATCTTTTATCTATTAATAGTTTCAGACTCTCCTTATTATTACTTGCAGCTTCAATAATCATCACAATAGCACTTTTAGCATTTTGCAGAAAATTCTGCGGGTTAAAGCTAGGGAGGCGCTTTTGAAGTTCGAAAATGTTTTGGAGTATTTTTGATGAGTTCTCATCAACTATTGAGCTCGCATATTTAAAACTATTTCGCTTATCTGGTTGGTCCTGATCAAAATTGATATCTATGACGTTACTAGCCGTACCTGTTACATCCTTTAAGTTAGCTTTTTCACCAAAGTATGATTTATTGCTATTAGAATCTTCATGATTCGTATGTCCTAAAATAGATATGAACTTATTGACAATAAAAAATGCGATTCCAGCAAAAAATAATAGCTCGAGCAGTTGTGCAGACATTTTAATGATTCCATACAGTAAGACTTAATAGTTTATTACAAAACTTTGAATTTGCAAAGGATTTTTACTAGTTCAGTACTTAGCGTAGAAAATATTTAGTGTTATAAAAATTTAAGCAAGGATAGCTATGATAGGAACCTTCCTATACCCTTAGCTAACAATAGATTGTCCTATTCATTTCAAGGAGAAACCATGTTCAATAACTTTTTAAACAAAATATTGAAGCCTAAATTCATTAAAAAATCGCAAAATTTCTTCGATCTCGCAGATATTAATTGTTTTCCTACAACTCAAAGCTGTGCTGGTATTGAAACTTACTTAAAAAATGTAGTTGTTTACAGATGCGTTGATCTAATATCTCAGTCCGCAAGCCATGTTCCATGGGTGGTAAAAAAGACCACTAAGAATGGAGCAAATATAATTATTGATAATCATCCTGCGCTAAAATTAATGCGTAGGCCTAATCCTGAAAGAGGAGGTGCTGACTTTTTTTGCGAAGTGATAGCTAACAAATTATTGTACGGTAATGCATATATTCTTTCATCTTCACTTAACAATTTACCACCAAAAGAAATTTATTTACTTTCTCCTAATTCAATAGAAATTATAATAAATAAAGGGAAAGCGGTTGCTTATAAATATGCATCGTCTGCTGGTGATAAGCTATTTTACATTGATCCTATCAAAAAAATTAGCAAAATATTACATTTAAAAAACTACAATCCAACAAGCGCACACCAAGGATTATCATGCTTAAATCCAGCTACCTTATCTATAGAGTCCCACCAGCAAGCAACATTATGGAATAATGCATTACTTAAAAATGGGGCTAGGCCTTCAGGAGCTCTGATTGTTAAAGATAACGGTAATTATTTGACTGATGAGCAATTTAACCGACTTCAAGAACAATTGAACGAAAAGTACACAGGTAGCAATAATTCAGGTAGACCTCTTTTATTGGAAGGTGGCCTGGACTGGCGAGAAATGAGTGTAAGTCCTAAAGATATGGACTTTATAGAATCAAAAAATTCTGCAAGTAGAGAAATTGCTCTAGCTTTTGGTGTACCACCCCAACTTTTAGGTATCAACGGCGACAATACATACAGTAATATGCAAGAAGCAAGGTTAGCACTTTGGGAAGAAACATTGATTCCTCTACTTGATAAGTTATCTGATGCTTTAGGTAATTGGTTATCTTATTGGTACAATGAAGAAATCATTATTGATTTTGATAGAGACGCGATCTCGGCGCTGACCGAAAAACGCGAAAATCTATGGTCTAAGATTTCAGCGGCCAATTTTATGACGCTGAACGAAAAAAGAGCTTTCGTGGGTCTTGCTCCTCTAGAAGGAGGAAATAGGGTACCTGAAGCTCCTGAAAATAATTAGCTTATAACTCTAATTTGTTAAATAATATTTGTTTTGAATATACAAATGGTCGATTTAAAGAAAGTTGTTAACTATTTAGTTAAGAAAGATTTATATAGCTTCATAAATAAAGTATTCGATACTATAAATCCTGGTATCGATTACCAATCTAACTGGCATATAGAATTAATCAGTGACTATTTGAATGCCGTACAAAATGGTGAGATTAATCGCCTGATAATAAATATTCCACCACGAAGTCTAAAATCTTTATGTATCAGCGTTGCTTGGCCTGCTTGGCTACTTGGATATGATCCAACCAAAAGGATTATGGCTGCTAGCTATTCTCAAATATTGAGTACAAAACATTCATTAGATTGTCGATTCGTTATCAATTCGGATTGGTACGGTAAGATATTTCCAGATACTGTTTTGAGCAAAAAACAGAACCAAAAGTCAAAATTTCTAACAACATTAAACGGCTTTAGATTTGCAACCTCAGTAGGAGGAAGTGCTACAGGTGAGGGCGGTGATTATCTGATCATAGATGATCCACATAATCCTGCTCAAGTTAATTCTCCTAAATTACGTAACAAAGTAATAGACTGGTTTGAACAAACATTTTTAACTCGTTTAAATGATAAAAAAAAGGGAGCAGTTATTATAGTAATGCAAAGATTACATTCTGAAGATCTAACAGCTCATCTTCTTAAAAATAGCTCTGGATGGGAACATTTAAAAATACCAAACCAGTCCAATAGTAGCCACAGATATAGTATTTGTAACAAAAATTATGATTTTGCGGCTGGAGAAGTTATGCATCCTAAAAGAGATTCATTAGAAATACTTAAATCCCTTGAGCGGGAAATAGGAATACATAATTACAATGCTCAGTATCTTCAAGAACCTATAGATACCGAATGTTCGCTGTTAAGACTTAAAGATATTAGCTTCTACGACGAAATGCCGCCTTGCTTCGATTACTATATTCAAAGCTGGGATACTGCTATTAAAATTTCTGAACATGCAGATTATAGCGTTGGCATATGTTTTGGAGTAATTGGTAAGAAATATTATTTAATATCGATGGACAGAGCAAGATATTCTTATCCAGACTTAAAGATTAAGGTGGAACAACTAGCTAAAAAATTTAATCCGAAAAATATTATCATTGAAGATAAAGCTAGTGGTCAGCAACTTATTCAAGATTTAAGATTTGGCTGCTATAATAATATAATTGCTATCAAACCTAAGCTCGACAAAATTACTAGGTTTGCCTCCGTGATTGCATTTTTCCAAGCTGGTAGAATTTTGTTACCGTCATTTGCTGGGTTCAAAAATATATTATTAAACGAAATAACTTCTTTTCCAAATTCAAAAAACGACGACATTGTGGATTCTGTGAGTCAATTCCTAAATCTAATGAAGGAACTAGATAGACCAAGAGAGTTAAGAATTAGAGATATTTAGATAAAATAATCTCTGAAAAATAAGAGCCTTTGCAAGGTAGATAAAACATTTAGTTACTCAAATAGTTAAAAACTACGTATTGTACCGATATTTTAGAAAAATATTCTTTGGTGAATGGGAACATTTCAATTTTATTATTAGTAAATTTTATTTCTAGAATATCGCCTGCGCCAAAATTAAATATATTTTCAATTTTTCCGATATGTTTCCCCATATTATCTACTACATTGATCCCCTTTAAGTCTTCAACATAATATTCATCCCCCACTATTTCCGGTAGACTTGAGCGTTTACAGAATAGCCTAGTCTTAACTAGTAATTCAGCCTCGTTTCTATCGGTTATATTATTAATCCTGCATATTAAGTCACCCTTAGAATTTCGCTTAACTAATTTAATATCTATTTTTTTACCACAATCATCGAAGAGAGGTAATTCACAGATATTTGTAACGGGAACCGTTAAAGAATTAATTATAATCTCACCCTTGATTCCAAAACATGAGGATATAAAGCCAACAAATATTAATTTATCTGGGTTTTGCATTTGATTTGCCTTTATAATGAGCATTTATTAACTATAATATTAATCATATATACATTTAGCAGCAATAGTTTAATTAGATGAGAAAAATTTTCTACATATCTATAGCAATTTTTGCATTAGTATCAATTGCTATTTATAGCATAATTTTTTTCAACGATTACAGATTAGCGTGTCAAGATTTAGTTAAAAATGAACAAATAGATTTAGATATAAATGACATAAGTGGGTTAACAATTAGTAAGCTTCCATTACCTAGTTTAGAGATAAAAGCAGTAAAATATAAAAATCTGTTTGAATTAAACGGAATAAAGATTAGTTTTCTTCCAATATCCTTATTAAAGTTTAAGCCGCGAATCAGTAAAGTACATATTTCCAATATTAGAATATTTGCTGATGATGATACTTTTAGCCTAATCAATCACGACAAAATAGCCATTTTGCTTAGTAAGTATGGTATCAAAGTTGATGTTGAAATTGCATACCTATATTTACTTGATTCTAAAGGAAACCCTAGAATTGTTGTGAAAGATCTTTCGTTAAAACAAAATGGCGAAATGGAAGGTAATGTAGATAATTTTGGTAGGTTTGATGGTTCACTCACTTCTGATAAGGATGTTTTTGAGCTTAAAGTAAAGCTAATTAATGATAATTACAATTTTCAATTAATCGAAAGGTACAAGCAATCTGCAATGATATTCGGAAAAGGGGAAGGTAGAATAAAAAATCTAGCTGGATTCCTAGTTGACATGTTTCCCTACTTTCCGCAAATATCTAATAAGGTTGACCACAATAGTGCAGTAATAGATATAAGTTTTGATATAATACCTAAAAAAGAACTGATGGAATTTAGAAATTTGCTAATTTCGTCTGATGCAGTTAATGGTAGTGGCAGCATATCTATCAATCAATTCAGTAATGTAGCTGATGCTGTAGATTTAAACTTTACTAAAATTGAACTTCTCCCCTCGACACCGACTAACAATTTATCTTCTAACAGCAAGTACAAAGCTGGTAGAAAATTTGATTTTGCCAATAAACTATTGAATATAAATATTTCAGTGGAAAAATTAGACTTGGGCAACGATGAGCAGTTAGAAAATATCAAGTTTGCTAGTCGCATAGAATCTGGAAAACTTCTAATTAAAGATTTTTCAGGTAAAATAGGTAATAACGGGGAATTCAAGGTTAATGGCCAGTTAGCACAAAACTCTTATAGAAACTTATTCGACGGTAAGATATATTTGAAGCATGAGAATCTTAGCAAATTTTTAGTAGATGTAGGATGCATTACGGACAGAACGGAGAGAGCTATCCCATTTATCTTAACTTCCGACCTTAGATCTACAATTATCGATACGTATTTACAGAATATAGAGCTTAAAGCAGATGACTTTAAGCTAAATGGCGAAATATCTAGCAAATCCATCGGCTCAACTCCTAGAATACATGCTATTTTGAATTTTTCAGCACTAAATTTAGATAACAATGAATATCCTATTATCGCTTCTGTGCAAAAATTCATACAAAATTTGTTTCAAGACGTGAATAATAGCCAGTATCTAAATAAATTTATTCCTATAAGAACTATTTCTTATCTTGGCAATTTTGATATTACTTTTAATGATCTGATTCTTAAAGGTACTAAATTTAATAAGATAAATTTTTCTCTTATTACCGCTCCTTCCCAGATTAGTCTTAATAATTTGTACGCAAGTAAAGATCCAGATCATATTTCGTTAGATTTAAATCTTGATGTTGAGGGACTCAAGCCTAAACTAGATGTGAAGGTCAAAGACGGTGTATTACACACTGATTTGTTGACTCCTTCAGCAATAATTGACCTAAGAAATTTCCTGATAAAAAGTTATAGCCTGGACAAAATTATCTTAAGTCTGAATGGAAATTTAAGTAAGCTCTATCAAAAAGAGCTAGAGCTAGATGATGTTCAGTTCCAAATTCAAAGCAAAAATATTTTA
>JBPBQH010000097.1:0-10012 GCA_050954685.1 Janthinobacterium lividum
AAATTTTGCCTTGAGAGAGTGATTCATTCATAATGGTCTCGTAACTAAAAGCTATGTCTCCTAAATACATATAATTTAGATTAGGTCCAAATGCAAGCATGTCCTGCCAATTTAGCTGGGTATCAGGAAAGGATAGAATGTTTGTCGGTTTGTTCTTCTTTCTAAAATCTTTATTTAATTTATTAATGGTATGGTCATTAGTTAATAAAATAGAAAGTTCAACTTTTGCTATTTTCTCGAAATACTGAAATCTTTCCAATATGTTAGTTGTAATCTTTTTGAAAAGGTTTTTATTAATAAACTTATAACCATTCCAATTTTTTTCTTGTTTAGAAATCTCGATCAATATATCCATCAGCACTATTAAAAATACTTAGTGCTAATATTATATATTAGATTTCTTCAATTATGATCTATATATTTTAAAATTAATTAAAACAAAAGCGCAATGATTAAAATAGCACCTTCAATATTATCTGCTGATTTCTCTAATTTGGAGCGAGAAATAAAAAACTTGGAATTGGCAGGTGCAGATATGATTCATATTGACGTTATGGATGGACATTTTGTACCAAATCTTACTTTGGGGCCGCCAGTGATAGATGCACTACGTAAGCATACTAAATTACCATTCGATGTGCATTTGATGATTAATAAACCTGAGGATTCTATTAAGAGCTACATAAATGCTGGCGCTGATATTATTACGATCCATCCAGAAACAACTACTCACCTAGACAGAATATTGAGCCAAATTCGAATCTTGGGAGCTAAAACTGGAGTATCCCTCCTACCAACTACTTGCGAGAACGTTCTTAATTATTGCTACGATAAGATCGATTTGATATTAGTGATGTCGGTTAACCCAGGGTTTGGTGGTCAAGAACTAATATCAAGCCAACTAATTAAGGTTCGCAAGATAAGAAAAAATATAGAAGCATTAGAGCGAAAAATTGTTTTAGCTATCGATGGTGGTGTAAATTTATCCAATGCCAGAGATTGTAAAGATGCAGGTGCAGACCTGCTAGTAGCAGGCAGCTCTATCTTTAGTGGCGGAGAATATAAAAAGAATATTGATGCACTTAAAGAGGTTACTCGATGAAAATATATTATATTTTTAGTTTAGATCAACTAATGCTCAGTTATTTCTTGTATAAACTCTCTAATCAAAGGTATGGTTAGATTGCGTTTACTGGCTAAAGCAAATTCATTTATATCTACTACAAATTTTATAATCTCATTGAGATTTCTAGGTAGTATCGCCATAAGATATTCCTGCACCTGAGATGAAGTCTTTATTGAGTGATTAGAAAATAACTTAAATAAAAATATTTTAATTAATTCTTGATCCGGCGCTTCAATTTCAATATGAGTAAGGGAATTTATTCTAGACGATAGATCATTCAGCTTAAAATTGCTTATATTATTAGAGGTAGTTAGCAATAGACTTTTATTATTAGTGCTTATCCAGTTAAAATAATGGAATAGCTGTTTTTCTTCCCATTGCTCTATGTCTTCCATAATGAAAGAGCAATTGGAATATAATGCTTTACTATCAAATATTTCTTCTTTATTTAATAAGTAGGCTTTAGACCTATTTTGCCAAATTTTAGTCAAGTAAGTTTTACCCGAAGAAGAAGGACCATGTATTAGTACCGAGTTAGGGTAAGGTAAATGCCCCCAGCTAATTGGCCACTGCTGTATAATACAATAAGCCTTTAAATTCGAAGACGATACAATAAAATCATCAAGATGATATTGATCAGTTGCTTCTAAATGAAAAGTATATTGCATCATTTCAAGTTTATATTATAGCTTGTTAATTGGAACAATTAATTATTAATATTATCAGCTTTAAATAAAACTATAATATTTCTTTCAAATTTCACGTATTTTGATTCAACTAGTGCTATTATCATACATATTACTTAATTTATAATATTCTATACCGTAACCCAATAACACTTTAATAATGCCGGCTAAAGGGATTGCAAAAAATATACCAACAAAACCAAATAAGCTACCAGTAATAAATACAGAAAACATTATCCACAACGGATGAAGACCTATTCTGTTACCTATAATTTTGGGAGTTAATATATACCCTTCTACAGCATATCCTAATGCATACAAAATAATTATATAAATTAATTTTATTGTAGCTCCAAATGAAAAATAACTAATTATGATAGCAAGAAGGAAAGAAATGAGCACACCTATAAAAGGGATAATTACTAAGAATCCTGATATGATCCCTATAAGCAGGCCTAAATCAATTCCTAGAATTGATAGCCCTATACCGTAGTAAGTAGACAATATGACGCAGACATTAAATTGTCCTCTGATGTATGCCGATAATAGGTTATTAATCGAAAATAATACCTGTCTTATCTTAGCTTTTTCTTGAACAGGCAGTAAATTATCCAGGCAGCTGATCACTTTCGGCCAATCTCGTAGTAGATATAATAATATTATTGGTACCAATAATATTATTACTAAAACATTTAAAGTCGCTACAGTATATCCCCATAAATTGTTAAATAAACTAGCTAACATGAGGAAGAAATTATTTACAAAATTTTGCATCGAGCCAGTTACTTTATCGGAGATCTTAGGATCTAAATTTTGAATCTTTTCAGCAAATACCGGAACAAGCTCAGTTTGTATGTAATGACGATAGATTGGTATTTTGGTAATCAGAATGGATAATTGTTGATATATTATTGGCATCAAGATTAGAGCTACTAAAGCAAAAATGCTAAGGACAATAATAAATATAAAACTTGAAGCAAGACTTCTAGAAATATTATATCTTTTACATATTTCTGATACTATTGGGTGTAGCAAATAAGCAAAGATAAAAGCGACAAAAAATGGCAATAATGTCTTTGAAAAAAACACTAAAAACATTATAAGACCTGCAAACGCCGATAGCCAAAAAACAATATTCTTCAATGTCAGGCCCTTATGTAAAAGTATAAAGTTAATAAATTTGCTATCAGCCGAAAAGTTTAAAAATTATGATATCTTTTTTGCTATTTTAACCATAGCAGGTCTAATTAATCTATCTCTAAATTTATAACCCACTTGCATTACATCAACTATACTATCTTCGGTATGCTCACTTGTCATGACTTGTAGAGCCGCATGGTGCAGATTATAATCAAATTTATTGCCTAGTTGCGGCTCTATAGCCTGCAGACCATGCTTCTTAAAAATATTTAGTAGCTCATCTTTGGTCATTTCCACTCCTGAAAGAACGCTAGACGTTTGCGAATCAAGATCAATAGGTTTATGCTCCAAGGCTCTAGCTAAATTATCAAGAACACTTAATAAGTCTTTTGCAAAGTTCACATTAGCGTATTCTTTAGCCTCTTGCGCTGATTTTTCGTAACGTTTGCGAGCATTTTCACTCTCAGCAGAAATTCTCATTAGTTTATCATTCAGACTCTCGACATGTTGTCTTAGATTATCGACTTCTTCTTGCAGTTTTATCATTTCAGCTGAATTTTTATTATCCCGTAATGTGGAAGAGTCATTCTCATAATCAATTTGCTCTTCCATATCTAGTTCACTTTTTATTGAATCCTCTTTATCTTCCATATTAATTTAACCTTTTCGTTGTAAAAATTTATTTACATAACTATATAATATTGTCAATAATAATTTCAAGTAATATGATATAGATATGAGACCTTCAAAAAGAAAATATAATCAGCTTCGTCCTGTTTCAGTTGAGCTCTCGCCGATAATTAAAGCTAACGGTTCTTGTCTAATTAAGTGTGGTAATACTCACGTGATATGTAGTGCTATAATTGAAAACACTGTACCGCCTTTTTTACGGGGACAAAATAAAGGCTGGCTTACGGCCGAGTATGGAATGTTACCTGGTTCCACTAACGGTCGTATCAAGCGCGAGGCTGCACTTGGCAAACAATCTGGTAGAACTCAAGAGATTCAAAGATTGATTGGTAGATCACTAAGAGGATGTATCGATCTCAAAGCGTTAGGAGACAGACAAATTATAATCGATTGTGATGTTATTAATGCTGATGGAGGCACAAGAACTACGGCTATTACGGGAGGGTATATAGCACTTCATTTAGCAATAAGAGATTTACTTGATAAAAGAATACTAAAAGTTAATCCATTAATTGGCCAAGTGGCGGGTGTCTCTTGCGGTATATATAAAGATCAAGTTATAGTTGATTTGGATTATATTGAAGATAGTGAAGCAGATGTAGATACGAACTTTATCCTTGGGGGTGACGGTAATATAATAGAAATTCAAGGTTGTGCTGAAAAAAAATCTTTTACAGAAGAACAATTATGTGAAATGTTAAAATTAGCTAGAGTTGCAGCAAATGAGTTATTCAAAGTTCAGAATCAAGCATTGTTGAACCTCAAAAATAATTCGCAAATTTAGATTTAGAATTTAAATATCTTCGGATTCAGTGCTCATAGAAAGCTCAATAATATCAAGCAATGATTTGATCATATAAGGCTTCGAGATAAAACCTTTGGCACCGAGTCTTTTGACTTTGTCTTTTTCGCTACCAGAATCTAGTCCTGAATGAACTATTACTGACATGTTATATTTTTTGATAATTTCCTTTATCTCAATCAATACTTGGTGACCACTAATATCTTGCATCATTAAATCCAATAAGATTATCCTGTATTCTGTAGGATTACTTCTAATGACCTCTACTGCTACTTTACCGCTTTTGATCGTGTCTACCACGTATCCGTTCGCTTGTAATGCAAATATTGTAGATTGAATTATGATTGGATCATCATCAATTAGTAAGATCTTAGTATTAGCATACTGTGCTTCTGACATGTTGTGGTAAATCATTTGTTTTGGTTATTTCAAAGCTGTATTAAATTTCTTGTTATAAATTATGCTTCAAGTCTAGCTACTCGAGGAAGATTCAATCTACTACATAATAATAGCTTGAAGTATAGTTTTTATTTGATTTTTACTTAAAACTTGAAAGGTTCACGATTGAAAATTTGCAATACTACTCATGAATATAATGTCGTTAATTTATCTAAATATACAGATCATTTGTTTTCTTTATTAGGAATAAATCCTCCAACTTGAGCATCCCAGAGTTTTTTGTAATAACTATTTAATGAAATTAATTCATTGTGAGTTCCATCTTCGACAATTCTCCCCTTGTCAAAAACTATAATGCGATCGACATGGAGCAAAGTTGATAAACGATGAGCTATAATTAAAGCTGTTTTGTTTTGAATTAATTTTAGCAAAGAATCTTGAATATATTTCTCTGTTACCGAATCAAGTTGGGAAGTTGCTTCGTCTAGAATTAAAATTGGCGCAGCTTTTAAAAATCCTCTAGCAATTGCAATACGTTGACGCTGGCCGCCAGATAATTTTATTCCACGTTCGCCTACTAGGCTATCATAACCTTCACGTGAATTAATAATAAATTCATGCGCGTGAGCAGATCTTGCTGCAGAGAATATTTCTTCCCTAGTTGCTGAATTTCTACCATAGTGAATATTGTCAAGCAATGAGCGATGAAAGAGTATAGGATCTTGTGGTATCATACTAATGGCGTGACGCAATGAGTCCTGCGTAACACCCCTAATATTTTGTCCGTCAATCAGTATTTCACCGCTATCGACATCAAACAAACGTAATATTAAATTAATGAAAGTAGATTTTCCGCTGCCTGAATACCCTACTAATCCTATCTTTTGGTTGCTATGTATCGTAACTGAGAGATTGTCAAAAAGAACCTCTTCTTGGTTATAACTAAAACTTACATTATTGAAAGCAATTTCTCCTTTAGTAATTTGTAAATTCTTCGCGTTCTTTACATCTGTAATTTCAAGATCTAGTAAAGCAATATTCAAACCTTGCGTTACATCACCATATTTCTCAGCAAAATTGCTAAAATCTTCGGACATATCCCACAAACAGTTTATTAATGAAATATTAATCATTAGTACTAGAGCAAAATCGCCGCTAGTTAATGATCCATCGTGTAGTCCCGATATTAGCCAAAATAAGCATAAAGCTTGATAAACTATTAATAAGAAAGATTGAAAAGAAAATATTTTAAATAAGCCCCAATCCTTCTTCTGTTCAGCCCCTACGTAATTACCTAATAATGATTCTAGTATTCTGCTCTCGTACTTTTTCGCTCCAAATAGCCTTATGTTCATTATATTGCTAAGAGCATCTACAACTCTACCTATCACATTTGAACGTTCCTCGGCTGCATTATTAGAAAGATTTCCGATTGTAATAGAAAACTTATAAGAAAAGATTATGAATATTAGGGCCCATAGGCCGAAGCAAGCAGCAAATTTGCAGTTTATTTGTGCTAACGTATATATTGCAATGGCGAGAGCAAGAAAATGGGCAAGGAATTGATTGACAGATAATTGAACTAAAGCAGGGATTCCTGTCATTAAATCTTTAACTTTATTACCAAGGCTACCAGAAAAATAATTTTGAAACATATGATATGAATGATCCATCATTTTATGCATGACAACCAATACGATCGACTTTCTAAGAGGAGCGTTTAGCTTCAACCAAATATAATCATTACATCTAAATGCAGAACTTACGGAAATTGACATCGCAATATAAGAGAATGCAGGAAATAGTAGGACTTCATATACGTGGCTAGGGTCAGTTGTAGCTATGCTATCAAGCATTACTTTAACCAGATAAGGCCTGAAAGACATATCTATGGCCCATAAACTATTAATTAAAAACTGGAATAAGATTAATAACTTAAATGGTTTTATACAATCAATTATAAATGAAAAATTTTTAGCTCTAGACATTGAAGTTAATTTTTTGAGAATTTAATAGCGGATTTATATTTCATATAATCAAGAAATTACAGCCGATAGATTCATGAAAAATTTCATCCACATAGTACAAATGCAATAAAAAGAGGTCTGAATTTATACGGTATTTCATCATATTGAATATGTCATATTGCAAAAGAGTTACCACATCCACAATTAGCTATAGCATTAGGATTTTTGATTTCAAAGCGGCTGCTACCCAATTCCCTAATGAAATCTATTTGGCAACCATCTAAAAATTGCTGAGATACACGATCGACTATTATTTTGATATTATCTAATTCTTTGACATAATCATCGTCTGCTATATAATCAACAAATTCGTATTTATACGAGAAACCGCTACATCCTCCTCCGTCGATTGAAACCCTTAATATTGGATTATCATTCTGGTTAAGTTGAGCTAGTTCCATGATACGTTTGCAAACGTTATCAGTGACTATAAGCTGCATTATTAAAAAACCATTTGAAAAGCTTGATACTAAACCATATATTAACTCAAGAGACAAAAAAAATCAAGAAATTTAAGAGTCAATTGATGCTTGCTCCATATGCGTGCATACCAGAAAATTCCAGGGGAAGAAGATATCCTGAAAACAAAATCCCATATCGCAGTGAGTTTGGTAGAGATCGCGATCGCATAATTCATTCTAGTGCGTTTAGAAGATTGCAATATAAAACTCAGGTTTTTATTAATCACGAAGGAGATCATTATAGAAACCGCTTAACTCATTCGCTCGAAGTTTCTGTAATAGCTCGCTCGCTGTCAAAAACTCTTATCTTGAGCGAGGATTTGGCAGAAACTATTGCGCTTGCTCATGATCTGGGTCATACTCCTTTTGGTCATGCTGGTGAAGAAGCTCTCAATCAATGCATGAAAAATTATGGTGGCTTCTCTCATAATGCTCACTCTTTGAAAATCATAACTAAATTAGAACAAAAATATGCTGCTTATGATGGTTTGAACTTAAGTTGGGAGGTCCTTGAAGGAATAGTTAAGCATAATGGTCCTTTAGAGATAAAAATTCCTAAATACATTCTAGAATATAATAGTAAATATAATCTAGATATTAATAGCTATTCAAGCGCTGAAGCTCAGCTAGCATCTCTATCAGATGATATAGCTTATATATGCCACGATATAGAAGATGGCCTAAGTTCTGGTATATTAAGTTTCGCAGATTTTTCCGAAATGAAGACAATAGATAATTATATTACAAGTATAAAATCAACATTCCCCAATATTACTCAATCAAGATTAGCATATGAATTAGTCAGAAAACTGACATACTACTTAGTCAGCGATTTATTGCACCAAACCAACATTAATATAGCAAAATACAAGATAAAATCCGCAAACTGTGTAAGAAATTTATATCATCAACTAGTAGATTTCAGTGACGAAACGAAGCAAGAGATATCCAAAATCAAAAATTTCCTATTTAGTAAATTCTATAGACATCATCAAGTTATTTCAACAACTCTAAAATGTCAAAAAATTATTGATGGGTTATTTTCTTCTTACTTCAATAGTACGGATTTATTACCTCTTGAATGGCAAAAGCTAATCAATAGTCAAGATTCAAAAGATAGTGCAGAAGTTATCGCTGATTATATTGCTGGAATGACTGATCGTTTTGCTATAAAGGAATTTCAAACTATCTATAATTTAAACTTTAAAGAAATTTAATCTATGAATATTTTTACACTATTAAAGAAAGATATAGTTAGGGTAGGTAAGCAGATCTGTAATGATCAGAGTTTACTTGATTTAGCCAATGTCGAAATTCCTAAAGATTCACTAAATGGTGATATTTCGACCAATATAGCGATGATTATTGCCCCCAAACAAGGTATAAATCCAAGAGAGGCAGGTTTAAAGTTTAAAGAGCTGCTTATTTCTCTTCCATACATAGCCCACATCGAAGTAGCTGGTGGAGGCTTTATAAATTTTACTCTTAAAGCAAATATATGGCATGAAAGTATCAAGGAAATCCTATCATCTGAAACAGATTTCACGAAAATAAATATAGGAAATGGTCAGAGAGTAAATATTGAATATGTATCTCCAAATCCTACAGGCCCTATACATGTCGGGCATGCTAGAGGAGCAATATATGGTGATGCTTTAGCGCGTCTGTTGCACAAATGCGGCTACGAAGTTACTAAGGAATGTTACTTTAACGACGCAGGCTCACAAATTGATATCTTGATTCAAAGTGTTATTTTGCGCTATAAAGAAGCTCTAGAGGGCAAGAAGATAGAAATACCCGAAGGATTATACCCTGGCCAATATCTTGCTGATGTTGGAAAAAAATTAGTAAACCAGTTTGGCAATAAGTTGCTTTCTATACCTCAAAGTGAATTTTATAATCTAGTAAAAAAATTTACTATTGACGAAATGTTAAATTTAATAAAAGAAGATCTTAAAGATCTTGGTGTTAATCATGATGTGTTTTTTTCTGAGCAATCGTTGCATGATGATAAGACTATTGACAATGTCATATCTAAACTTAGAAAAATGGATCTAATATATGAGGGCAAATTGCCTTCACCTAAAGGTAAGATAGACGAAAATTGGGAAGAAAGAGTTCATACCTTGTTTAGGTCTACTATTTTTGGTGACAGTCAGGATAGACCTGTGCAAAAAGCGGACGGGAGCTGGTCTTATTTAGCCCCTGATATAGCATATGCAGAAAACAAAATTAACAGAGGTTTTAACAATTTGATCTACGTACTTGGTGCGGATCATTCAGGGTATGTTAAAAGAATAGAATCTATAGTTAAAGCGCTTGGAGAAGGCAAAGTACAGTGTAACGTTAAAATTTGCCAAATAGTAAATTTTGTTGAGAATGGTATACCCATCAAAATGTCAAAAAGGAAGGGTAATTTTACTACCGTCAAGGATGTTACGAAGGAAGTAGGAAGAGACGTTTTAAGATTTATCATGTTAACTCGTAAGAATGATGCAGTACTTGATTTTGACTTGGCAAAAGTGAAAGAGCAGTCTAAGGAAAACCCGGTATTTTATGCTCAATATGCTTACGTCAGAACTGTCTCAATAATAGCTAATGCGGAAGAACATTTAAATTCTGCGTACTTAATTTTTTTAAGAAATGAGTTTGATCTCTCGCTGCTATCGAGCGAAGAAGAA
>JBPBQH010000098.1:0-9851 GCA_050954685.1 Janthinobacterium lividum
ACGAATACGCAAAGAATCTGCATCAAATTTTAAGTAAGGCTGGCATAAGATCTGAGCTTGACATTTCTAGTGAAAAAGTGAATTATAAGATACGTAATTACTCCAATAAAAAAATTCCTATAATAGGAGTAATTGGGAAGCAAGAAGCAGCTAGTAATACTGTGAGTCTTAGAAGGCTTGGCTCGGACGTTCAGGAACAAATGACTATAGAAGAGCTAGTGTTATTTATTACTCAAGAGAACGGTAAATATTTAACTTAAATTTTGATGGAGAAGTTCTATTTCTGTAAGTAAAAACAATTTCCCTAGAGCTAATAGAGAGATTAGAGTTAGCCAAGTACGTTTGGTTGATGAGCATGGTGAGATGCACGGTGTAGTTGGAATCAGAGAGGCTCTTGAGATGGCTGAGAAGGCTGGTCTAGATCTAGTTGAAATATCTCCCAATGCCGAACCACCGGTATGTAAAATACTTGACTTTGGCAAGTTCAAATATGAGTCCAAAAAACGGGTTCATGATGCTAAGAAAAAGCAAAAAATTACTGTTATCAAGGAAATGAAATTTAAGTCTAATATCGGGCAAGGTGATTTTGATACTAAACTTAGAAAAATTAGAGAATTCCTAGCAGAAGGTGACAAAGTAAAAATTTCCTTATGGTTTAAGGGTAGAGAAATAGTTCATAATGAAATTGGTATGAAAATATTCAATAGACTGATTCAAAGTCTTGGAGACTCTATAAAGATTGAAGCTGAACCTAGGATGGAAGGGAAGCAAATTATAATGGTCATCAGTCCTGCGGCCCTCAAGCCCATTATCAATAAATAACCTATAAAATTACGTTAAGAAAAGAATTCTTGCAAACTTGCTATCTATTTTAATCGCGAATTTCAGTTACTATTTAATCGCGAATTTCAGTTACTATGCGGCTTAATTGTTTCTTTGTTAACCTTAATTCCGCAACGAGCACGCTTCTTACAAAAGGCAGCCAGTCTATGGAAATGGAAATTGAATTTTAAAGACTGAAGCTGCTGAAAAAATTCCTTGAAAAATATTTCTTCGCCTGCTATAAAAGTCCTCTCGTGAGTAATATAAAACTTGCGCCCTTAGCTCAACTGGATAGAGCAACAGATTTCTAATCTGTAGGTCAGAGGTTCGAATCCTTTAGGGCGCGCCACTTAAGTTTGTATTATGCTGCTATAGACTCTCGTTATTTCCCATTAAAGAATTTTTCTAAAATTCTAGATTAATTTATTATTAAATTAAATATTTAAAATCCAAAGATAAAATTATGTATATAACGGAGGTTGCAAAACCAAGAACTTTATTATAATAAAATTCTTTATTCTTTCAAGAAAGCTTTACATGTTAGTGAAAACGATAATTTTAATATTAGGACTTTTTTACCAGTACGTTAGTTACGCCAATCCTGCACCTCTCGACCTTGAGTTAAATAAGGCTACTCTACAAGATATAACAAGAACTCATAAAATTCTATCGAAAGAACTTACCACATACGGAGAGATTTAAATCAAATAATTAAAAGAATTCTTATCTATCTTACGATTTCGAAGACACATAATAAGCTGAAAAATTTTGAATAATACGGCGCCATAGATTGTGTCATAAATAGCAATGTAGGATAAATATATATTAGATATATGGGTTACTAAAGGCCTAGCAATTTATAAATACTTTTAATTCTAATTTAGCATTATATTTAGTTTTGCTGAAGTTTTAGCAATTATTTCATCAACACTTACATCGGATTTTTTGACTAAAAATATTTGATCGTTTCTAATATCAAAAATTCCTAGCTCGGTTATGACACGGTCAACAACTTTAGCACCAGTAAGCGGTAGACTACATCTATCTACCAGTTTGCATGAACCGTCCTTAGCGGTATGCTCCATCAAGATCACTACTCTTCCTACATTTGCGACGAGATCCATAGCTCCTCCCATACCCTTAACGATTTTTCCAGGTATTGTCCAATTAGCAAGATCTCCATTTTCAGATACTTGCATTGCACCAAGAATGCTAAGATTGATATGAGAGCCTCTGATCATAGCAAAGGAGTCTGCGCTATTGAAATAGCTGCTTTCTGGCAATGCAGTTATAGTCTGCTTGCCTGCATTGATTAGATCTGGATCTTCTTCACCTTCAAAAGGGAAGGACCCCATACCAAGCATGCCATTCTCACTTTGGAATGTTACTTGAATGTTTTGCGGTATGTGATTAGGTACATCAGTAGGCATACCAATACCTAAATTGACATATAGACCGTCTTTAAGTTCTAGCTCTGCTGCTAGCTTGCACATTTGATCTTTAGTCCAGGGCATTAATATATCTCCGGCTGATTATCTTTTACCAATATTTGTAATACGCTCAATTTTTCTTTTA
The DNA here is from genome assembly GCA_050954685.1 of Janthinobacterium lividum. Lineage (GTDB taxonomy): Bacteria > Pseudomonadota > Alphaproteobacteria > Rickettsiales > Rickettsiaceae > JBPBQH01. The sequence continues at coordinate 2,398 of JBPBQH010000098.1, forward strand.
TAGTACTCACCTAGTACCAAACGGTGGATATGAATATTAGAGGTGTGAATATTGTTTGGATCTAGCTCACCACATTTGACTATTTCTTCAGTTTCACAAACCGTTATGCGGGCAGCAGTTGCCATAATGGGGTTAAAATTTCGCGCCGTCTTGTTATACACGACATTGCCGCTCTCGTCAGCTTTGTAGGCTTTAATAATAGCTAAATCAGCACGTAGTGCTGTTTCCATAATATACTGGTTGCCATCAAACTCTTTAGTTTCTTTGCCTTCTGCGACTATCGTTCCTACACCAGTTCTGGTATAGAAAGCTGGTATTCCTGCGCCTCCAGCTCTAATTCTCTCGGCAAGAGTGCCTTGAGGATTTAGTTCAAGCTCCAGCGAACCTTCCATATATTTACGTTCGAAAGTTTTATTTTCTCCAACATAAGAAGATATCATTTTCTTTATTTGATTTTTTTGCAAAAGAAGCCCGAGGCCAAAATCGTCAATACCACAATTATTGCTTATTATAGTCAGATTTTTAACTCCAGAAACTAATATAGCGTTAATTAGGTTTTCTGGTATACCGCAAAGGCCAAAGCCACCCGCCATGATTGTCATATTATCTCTGAGGAGTCCAGAAAGAGCGGCGATGCTAGAAGTAAAAAGTTTATTCATTTATTTTCATGCTTAAACCGGATTATTATAATTGATATATCTACTCTCATCGTAAGTCAACATAATAGACTAAATTATATATAATGATTACGGAGTCCTGGGAGCTAAATATTGTACCTTTCTCTTTACAAAATAATTGACATATTTTAAGGTTTGCATTAAATAACTCTCTAAAATATCATTGAGAGAAAAATATGAAACGTAATTACTTGGTATTATTTAAGGATTATGTAGGTTCTCATAAGGCAAAAAAAACTAAAACTAGCGATCATCCAGTACGTATTGAACTTATAGAATCTTTGCAACACAAAATGCACAACAAAATACACACTAAGATACTGAATCCTCTCACAGATGAGTACTTTAAAACTTATAATAATGTAAGAAAGGCATTAGGAGATTTATTGTATGACAGAGATCCAAACAATGATAAATTATCCTCATTATGCAAGCAAGTAATAAAAGATTGTCCAGACTTCGATTTCAACTTTAAACTTGAAGAGAGAAATACTTTACTCATGCAGGCAGTAAAGCTTCGATTGTATGGAAAAGCGTTATTATTATTAGATGTGTCCGATGTTAACTCCAAGAATAAGGAGGGCAATAGTATCTTGGACGTTTTGAATAGTAATATTGCGTTAGGCGGTTCTAAACTAGCGAAGATAAAAATGGTAGAACTTAAGAAACTTCTCATTATTAAAGGAGCGAAGGAAAGTGCTAAAGCTGTAAACCTGTGCAAGGAAGGAGAAAATTCATATCCCTTTGGATCCTCAGATTGCGATGATATTGATCAGATAACACAGGAGAATAATCATCTAACTATTACGGAGAATAACTATCTAACTATTAAAGAGATAGAAAATTATTTATTTTCGCCGCAATCTACAGATTGCGATGATATCGATCAGATAACACAGGAGAATAACTATCTAACTATTAAAGAGATAGAAAATTATTTATTTTCGCCGCAATCTACTAAATCTTTGTGGGATTAGGGTTACCTTCGATCTTTACTATAGTATTTTAATTGATCAATACATAGATCAATTCATACCAACTAATAGGCAACGACACATATTATGCTGAGCAATAGCGCAGCATAATATCCTTAAAATAAAGAGCTTGAGCACTGTCCACATTTTTACTTTTGCAGTAAAAAGAGCACCTACTAGCTCTGATCTCTGCAGATTGTTCTTTTCTGCAATCAAAATCTATATTAGATTGTTCATTAGTCTCAACTAATCTTATAAACTGTAGAAATTTTTGATAAATATGGATAAAAACTTACCTAATTATTTGACCTTAATAAGGATTATTATAATTCCGGTTATAGTTTTAAGCTTTTATTTAGAAAATTCAGCCCTTGCTCATCAGATCAGTGCTGTGTTATTCGTATTTGCGAGTATTACTGATTTCTTAGACGGTTACTTGGCGCGTAAATTCAATATAACATCGAATTTTGGTGAGCTTTTTGATCCGATCGCCGATAAATTATTAGTTGGTTGCGTAATAATTATGTTAGTCAAGAAAGGCTTAGTAGGAGAAGTACCTTGTCTGTTAATCTTGGCAAGAGAATTTCTAGTAGCGGGACTGCGTGAGTTCCTAGCACAGATTAGAGTCAGTGTGCCAGTATCTAGACTAGCAAGGATTAAGACTTTTGTACAAATGTTCGCTCTAACGATACTTATACTAGGTTCTAAGGGCTCAGGAATCAGTCACTTAGATGCCGTTGGTCAGATTGCGTTATGGATTGCTGCAGTTCTGACTTTAGCAACTGGATACTCTTATTTCAAGGCTTGCAGTAATTATTTTTAAGGAGATTTTAAGATGAGACTCTTAGATTATATCAATAATAAAAATTATATAGCGGGTAAGTGGGTAGAACATCCTAAGCAAACCAAAGTTAAAAATCCAGCTACTCTCGAAAATATTGGCAGTGTACCTAATCTAGACATCAAAACTATTAAGACGGCTATTGATAGTACTGTTGAAAATTTCAAAGTTTGGTCAAATACAAGCATAGATGAGCGTATCAATTTTTTGAAGAGATGGTATCAGTTGGTAATATTAAGGACTGAGGAATTAGCAAACATAATAATTCTCGAGCAAGGTAAAATTGCTATAGATGCAAAGAACGAAGTTCTCTACGGTGCATCTTTTATAGATTGGTTTGCAAGAATTATAGCTGACATAAAAGATGATGTTAAGATTATAGATCTGGGTAGAAAAATCATTACTCAATATGAGGCAGTTGGGCCGGTAGCTGCAATAACTCCTTGGAATTTTCCTCTAGCCATGATTACGAGAAAACTATCACCAGCGCTAGCAGCTGGCTGCAGTGTTTTGCTCAAGCCGTCATCTTTAACACCACTTACCTCATTAGCTTTGCTCAAATTAGCAGAGGAGGCAGGGCTTCCTGGGGGTATTGTCAATATTATCACAGGGGACTCTAGCCTAATAGGTGATTCAATATGTAGCGATTTCAGAATTAGAAAAATTTCTTTCACTGGCTCGACTAATGTTGGCAAAATATTATATCAAAATAGTGCATCTACTCTTAAACGTATATCTTTGGAACTTGGAGGTAATGCACCATTTATAGTTTTTAAGGGAGTTAGCATAGATAAAGTAGCACAAGATTTAGTTTTTGCTAAGACTAGAAGTAACGGCCAGTCCTGTACCTCACCAAACAGAATATTTATAGCTCAAGAAATTTATGATGAATTCATAAAAGTTTTAAAAAATAAGTTTTCAATTCTTAAACCAAAGCTTGACTTTGGTCCATTAATTAACCAATCAGCAATAGATAAAATAGCGCATTTAGTTGAAGATGCCAAAAAAGGTGGTGCTGAATTGTTATGTGGAGGAGAATATATAAATCAATTCTATATGCCAACTATTTTAGCAGGATGTAATGAAAAAATGAAAATTGCCAACAGTGAAATATTCGGACCAGTAGCTGCTTGTTATAAATTTTCTTCGACTCAAGAAGTCATAAATAGAGCTAATAACACAGAGTATGGTCTGCAAGCATATATTTATTCAGAGGATCTTAAAGCTGCGAGAGAAATAGCCCATCAATTAGATTTTGGTATGGTATCAATAAATTCACCTTTTGCTTCTAGTTGCAAGGCACCTTTTGCTGGACGTAAAGAATCTGGTTTTGGTATAGAAGGAGGAGATCAAGGAATATTTGAATATTTAAATACTAAATATGTAAACTTAAATTCTTGAGAGTCACTTTTTCTTATTTAATATTACAGAAAATTTCAGGATTTTGAATCAGATTGTTTCTGTCTTCAAACAACACGATCGCAAAAATAAGGAATTTTTTATATATAGGGCGGAAGTTATAGTTCTCTAAATAAGCCCTCAAATTTTGAAGTCACTTTAAAAATTTTGCTACTAGATAATACTTTATCTATAACTTCTTATCCCTTATTGTAAAACAGACAAATTTGTTTTTGGCTTTAGCTAACTTTATAAATTTGGTTCTTATTATTTAAGTTTAATTAAAACATGTTTTTTCTTACCGCTAGAGATCTTAATGAGATCGCCCTTAAAGTCATCTATTCTTATTTTTCTGTTTTCAGCTTCTATTTTGGTATTGAATATTCTACCTCCTCCTCCCCTAATAAGGTTCCGTCCTTCAGATCTCGAGTCAACTAGACCTACTTCATGAAATAACTCAAAAGCTGGGACTCCCGTTTCAAATCTTTGCTTATCTATAAAGAAAGTTAGCAAATTATCGTCAATTGTACTTTCTTCAAAAACTTTTCTAGATGTTTCTGCAGCTATGTCTGCGGCTACTTGGCTGTGGCACATTGAGGTTAATCTGTAGGCAAGATGTTTCTTTGCTGAATTGATATCTTTATCGCTTAGCAGTGCAAATTCGACCAGTTCTTGTTTGTTCATTTCTGCATATAGTTTTGCAAACCTTACAGTATCAAGATCCTCACAATTACGCCAATATTGGAAATAATCATAAGGACTAAGCATTTCTTCATTGAGCCAAACAGCACCACCAACTGACTTACCCATTTTAGCTCCAGAAGATGTAGTAAGTAGGGGAGTAGTGAGGCCAAAGACTTCTTTATCAGTTATTTTACGAGTAAAATCTACGCCCATAACAATATTACCCCATTGATCACTACCACCCATCTGCAAGCAACAATTATAATGCTGGGATAGGTAAGAAAAATCATATGATTGTAGCAGCATATAATTAAATTCGAGAAAAGTGAGGGGTTGATCACGTTCCAGTCTAGATTTAACAGAATCCATACTTAGCATTCGGTTCACTGAAAAAAGATGACCATACTTACTGAGAAAATCGATGTAATTAATAGTTTCAAGCCAATCTGAATTATTAATCATTAGAGCATCGCTTGCGCCTTCACCAAACTTGATGAATTTAGATAATGATTTTTTGATACCTTCCATGTTTAACTTAAGTGCTTCAGGTGAAAGCATTTTTCTTGACTCATCACGACCGCCAGGATCACCTATCTTGGAAGTGGCACCACCTATTATAACAATAGGTTTATGACCGTGCTGTTGCAGCAGCCTCAAAATCATTACTTGCATTAGATTCCCGATATGTAGCGATTGGGCTGTGCAATCAAAACCAATGTAAGCAGTAATTTTTTTAGTATCTGTTAATTTCTCCAGCGCTTCTAGATTTGTGCATTGATAAAAATAGCCGCGCTCTTTCATGTCAGATATAAAGCTCATATCAATAATTCCAATATTTAGATATTTGTGAAGTTTAACTAATAAGCGATATTATCGAGAAAAATCAATTAATTGCAATCCTTTATTAAGAATAAGATTTTAATAACCCGAGCACTTGAAGCTATAAAATTTATAGATATTTGCTTGGCTAAAAATATTAGCTATCGTGGTTTGTAGTATTATTTATTAGAGAGTATATTTTCTTATTTTTAGAGCTACTAATTTAAGATTTTATCTTAGATAATATAAGTATGTTCAAAGTCTGAATATTTTAGTATTAAAAAGCTTGACGCAAAATAAGACTTCATGTTACCTCTAGTTGATAACTATATTACTACAGATCAAGTGAATGTTTAATTAACAAGGAGCGCAAAGTTAACAAAAGGCCAGCAATATTAAAACATAGAAGTTTTCAAATTTTAAAGTATGTTCAAAGTCTGAATATTTTAGTATTAAAAAGCTTGACGCAAAATAAGACTTCATGTTACCTCTAGTTGATAACTATTATTACTACAGATCAAGTGAATGTTTAATCAACAAGGAGCACAAAGTTAGCAAAATGCCAGCAATATTAAAACATAGAAGTTTTCAAATTTTACTTGTCCTGATGATATATATTTCGTTTGCTGATCAGATACCAATGAAGGTGCAGCAGGGTCTATATGCTGCTAGCTTGCTTATTAAAGAATTATTATTTTGGATCATTCCTGTAACTATAGCGATGTATATTGCTAATACTATCCAGTCTTTTGAAAAAAAAGCTCCTTTTTTCATTTTAGCCTTAGTAATATTTGAAGTATTATCTAATTTTAGTACTGTCTGGTACGGCTATTTTAGTGCAACTATCGCTAGTAAATACTTCTGTTCTTTTGATATAACTAATTTAAGTCATAGTTTTACCCCTTTGTGGAAAATGCCAAGTATCAAGCCTTCTTGGTGGTCCCCTGATAAGGGTGCTATATTAGGCCTAGTATTAGGACTTTTTGTGGCTTATAAAAGGAGAACATTGGTAAGCAATTTCATAAGCATCGGCAACATAGCAGCTGAATGGATATTAACAAAATTCTTTGGTCGATTAATTCCAATATTTGTTTTGGGTTTTGCCGTACAAATGTACCAAATGAAGCTTGTCTCTCACATTTTTGCTAATTACGCTGTTCTGGTAAGCTGGCTGTTACTATTTTTACTACTATATATATCTACGATATTTATGCTAGGAGCAAGGGGTGGCTTAGCAACAGCAATTTTTAATATAAAAAATGTCATGCCAGCGGGCATACTTGCTCTGAGTTCTGGATGTAGTTTATCGACAATGCCTTGGACAATTAAAGGAGTATCTAAGAATCTTCAAGATCCTTTTTTAGCTAAAGCTATTATCCCGACTACGACTAATATTCAGCAAGTTGGTGATATTGTGACTAACACTTTCTTATGTTTTTTAGTGTATAAAAATTTTAATGGTCACAATCCTGATCCAGTAATGTGGTTTCACTTCAGTTTAGTATTTGTTGCCGCACGCTTTGCCGTAGCTGCGGTGCTTGGGGGAGCGATGTTCATTATGATACCTATATATGAAGCTTACCTCGGATTTAGCCCTGAGATGATAGCAATTATTTTGGCACTAAATGTTATTCTAGATCCTATAGTAACAAGTACAAATGTTATTGGTAATGCTGCTTTATGCAAAGTATTCGAAAACGTATGGATTAAATTACAAGCCATAGCTGGAAAGTTTGGTAAGAATATAAAAGCCAGCACTATTCAGCTATAGAGCAGTTGATATTCAAGAACTATTATCTACCCTCAATTGTTATCGGCTCTCAATAGTTAATAACTTTTATCTTGACAAACAACAAAAGTTATAATATATTAACTTTATCTTAATATGTATCAAAAACGGTTTATACTATGTTCAAGCATTTACTATCTACCTCGAGCTTAAATTTGATTAACGTTGCTATAATAAGTACCAATCTGCTAGCGGCAAATGTTGCTAGAGCGGAGGATATTGAAAATAGATATACTCCTACGGTTGAAATATCTACGAAGAATAGTAAGAAG
>JBPBQH010000194.1:0-9482 GCA_050954685.1 Janthinobacterium lividum
TGTAAGAACTCCAATTTAAGCATATCTTATTATAAGTAAGTAACACTCTCGCAACTTCTCTCTTAATCCAGGCTTAATCAGCAACAGTATTTAGCAAAATCATCTATGTATAGTTAGTTAACTTCTTATATTATTAATTTTTAATAACTTTTTTATTGCATGTTGATAAAATATGTTGTATAAACATGTTCATTAGAAATTAAAATTTATTAATACTTATAAAGAAGGCGTTAACTATGATAAATTTTTCATTCGGATCTTCTAAAAGCTACTTTAATTCTTCGATGAATCATTTAGATAAAGCTAAGAGCTCTGTACTAAGTGCAGGTGTCAACTTTAGCTGGGCGAGTAAGGGCGCTGTATCAACTGCACTGCAAGTTTATCAAGGATACTTTGCTTTCCCAAAAGTAAGTGGTGATATTATAACTGCTTATGCAACCAAAAGCTTATTTGGTAATAATCTTAATATGATTCCAGTAGCCGCTAATATCGCAATTGATGTTGCTTTTAAAGTTGTAACTACTCACTCAGCTCCAGCTTTGTTAGCAAGCGTAGCAGTTCCAATAATTTTAAATCCTAGCAATTTAATAGATACAGTGAAATATACTGCAAAAGGAGCTTGGGATGTTACTAAGTTCGGATATCACGTATCAGCAGCAGCAGTAGAAATAACGGCAGCAGGAGTACTTGTGGGGAAAGAAATAGTTGAATCGTTTGTTAAAGATCAATCGATTGATGATCTAGATATAACTAATAATGTTAGCAAACAACAGTCTGTTGATGAGAGATGGTTTGATATTTATAATGATAAAGTTGTTGATGTTAAGAACAATGTAGAGGCAACTGAAAATGGTTTTGTTCTTGTCCCTAAAGAAGATAAGCCAGTCATGATAGACGTAATGTACGAAGAAACCGAAGAAGAAGCTGTAATATATGATGCAACTCTTGCCGGTTTGGATACTTATGCTCCGGTAGCTTGATATAAAGTAGTATTGGAATAATTTCTTATTTGGTTAGGTTTTTTTCATTTACTACTTACCAATTGTCCTTTATTTGAGCTTCATGTGCACCTAGCTCTTATATTTTGTTATTAACTGACTTAAATCCTCTTAAATCTTCTTTTTAAGAAAGGAAGGCAAAAACTTTGGATATAGTGCCTAAGAGATAATGTGACGAAAGTATATTACTTTGTTTGAGTCTATTAGCACACCGCCTTGGCCGATCGCGTTACCAATCTACTATGCTACTAGATCCTAAAAATTGCTTGATGTATCCTGATTGCTTGAGGTAGGTATGAATTTTGCAATCTCTTCCGATAAAAATCTTGTCATCTTTTTTGCAGTATTAGTACTCCTATCTAGAGAAATTTTATTTCGATCCTTATTAAATTAGTTATAATAAAGATAGTCAGAGCTATGGAATCAATTTATTAGTATCACCCATAGCTCTGTATTTAAGACCATGACCTATATATTAATTCAAATATTTAGATTTAGGTAAATTATATAATAAATACTAATTGTTAAAAAGTAGTAAACGTCACTAACACCAAGTAATAAGCTTTTTATAATTATTATTATAACTATATTGGAATTTAGTAGTAGGATATTATAAGCCAGTCAATAGCTTACTATTGCAAGTAGTTGAATTAAATTTGCTTATTGTTGGACAGTAAACCATTGGTTCCTATAGATATTATTAGGTTTCTAATCATTTTTGAATGGCACCTAGCTTAAACCTATATAGAGAATTTTTTCTAAGAAATAATTGTCCTTTGCCACAGCTCACACCTCATTCAAGGAATTAGGGGTTACGCGCATAAAATTGACAGCCAGCGATTTTTAAGTATCTGGCTTGCAATAGAGAAAGGATGAGAAATAATTCATTACTTTGTACCAGGTAGACAATCCTTAATATTATACTCAATAAATGAAATTGCTAATCTTTACGTCATTAGATTAGCAATCGTAGCATTTTTGAGCCATAAACCATTTTTAAAATAAGCTAAGAATTAGCACGCGAAAAATCTTGATTTAAACGTTAATTGCCCTGCTTGTTTATGAATATAATCGAATTCTTGTACCATAATTATAGGCTAGAGAATACTACTGCTTCTGCTAACATAATACAGTTTTTAGTAGCTCCAGAGCTTATTACATCACTATCATGACTCTATGTTGTTTCAGTAGGCTTACAACCCAAAGTGACAAGGCTATTTGCAAATCTTGCACCATCTATATGAATGGGCAATATTTTTGCGCAACTTCATATATTGTACTAAGTTCTTGAATGTTATAGATAGTTCCATGTTCCGTAGCTTGAGTAATACTAATGCATCTAGACCTTTGATTATGAGGCTTTGAGGACATTGCCTCGTGTGGTCTGACTATTTAAAGTTCATAACCAAATTTCTTCTCCATTGATAAATTAGCTGTTAGAATATAATTTAATAAACATTATAACTGCTGCAATTGAGGCAGTAGCGGGAATCGTAAGCAGCCAAGTTAAGAATATTCTGTACATTACTGACCACTTAGTACCTCCTTTAGTATTAGTAGAGCCGACGCCAGCAATTATGCTTGTCACTATGTGAGTAGTCGATACCGGAATTCCAAAATGAGTAGCGAAAGCAATAACTGTAGCCGCTCCCGTTTCAACAACGCATCCACCCATCCTATCAAGTTTAGCAATTTTTTCCCCCATCGTATGAACGATTCGCCACCCACCAGCCAAAGTTCCAAGCCCTAAAACAGAGTAGCATGTAATTACTACCCAAAAAGGAACATAAAACTCGTTTCCTAGCCAAGATGTTGAATATAATAATACTGCAATAATACCCATAGTTTTTTGTGCATCGTTTCCGCCATGAGATATACTGAGCATTGCTGAAGAAGCTAATTGGAAAATTTTAAACCACTTATGTTTTTCTGCTTCCTTATATTTTGATGTAATTTTACCTAGTATAATAGTTGCTATAGCACCAAATATAACTCCTATCAAAGGAGATAAAATTATTGCTGCTATAATTTTTATAAAACTTGTTAATTCTAGGGCAGATATTCCGCTTTTGAAGAGCGCCGCTCCAGCAAGGCCACCTATTAATGCATGTGAGGAGCTAGAGGGCAGGCCATAGTACCATGTCACTAAGTTCCATGTTATTGCCGCTAATAGCGCAGTGAAAATCAAAAATGGATCCACTACATCAGGCTTAATTAAACCCGTGCCTATAGTATTTGCAACTGAAAGCTTGAAGAAAAGGAAAGCTATAAAATTAAAGAAAGCTGCCCATATCACTGCTTGCCTAGGTGTTAACACTCCTGTTGCTACAATGGTCGCAATAGAATTGGCTGCATCGTGGAACCCATTAGTGAAATCAAAAATTAAAGCTAATGCAATCACGCATAATATAAATATCAAGCTAACTTCCATATATAATAACTAACTCGTAATGTGGTTGATTTATAAACAAACTGAATATGTAATTTAATAATTATTTGAGTATTACCAAATAAAATAGCTTATTTTATTTTTTTTACTATCCTAAATTTACATCATTTTCTATACATAAAATATATTAAACAAAGTGATTATGTATATATATGTAATTTTCTCTTAGCTTAATTATTAATGGATCCCAATAATCAATAATTCAAATTAGGCGCTCTTGTCTAACTTAAAATTTTGTATCTATAGTAATCGGTATTGCTAATTTGCTTTAGTAACAGGAAGTTTTTTGTTATGATGTAATTAATTTAAAATCATTGAGTATATGTTAAAAATATTTAGATTCTTTCTTAGCGTGATATTATTTATTCCAAAATTAATACTTGATTCAATATTTGGTTTTTTTAAACTAATATTATTATTAGTTATAGTAGTTACAGCAGTTTTTTATGCAGGCAATTATTCCATAAAGAGCTTTTTTTCAGGCACTCACGGAGAAGCTGGCAAAGAAATAAGTTCGAAAAAAGAAGGTCATTAGTGGTAATTGTATATATCTATACTAGTATTTATCAATAAAATTAAATCATGGAAAATTATTTCAAATTATTAGAAATTGAGGAAAATTATAATATAGATACGCAAGTGCTAAATGAGCAGTATTTGGCTCAACAGACTAAGTATCATCCAGATAAAATAATAAACAAGCAAGAAAAAATACATTATCAGAAAACCTCGATGATGCTCAATAAAGCTTATGCTGTTTTGAAAGATGATTTTGAGAGAGCAAAATATTTGCTCAATTTGAATGGAACTATTATAGATGAAGGGAAATTAAAAAATAGTCTTCCTCTTGATAAATTGGAGAATATTTGGAGCCAGCTAGAAGAAATAAGTACTATAGATAACCTTCAAACTTTAAAGAATTTGCATAATCAAAAAACTAGTGATCAGCAGATATTGAAACTAAGGCTTAGTGAGGCGTTTACTAAAAGGAAGTTTCAAGACGCACTTGATATTATGATAGAATTTAAGTATCTTATCGGCATAATTGATAATATTAAATCGAAAATTAGAAATGCAGCTATTTGAAATTGAAGAACCTCATACCAATAGAGCTGCTCCCCGTAGTAGTAATAATATTGCAGTAGGTATCGACTTTGGTACTACAAACTCTTCGATAGCTATTTCGAAAAACAGAAAAGTAAGGACTATTATTGATAATAAAGGCCAAGATTTAGTGCCTTCCATTATTCAATGGAACAATCAAGAACAAGCTAATATTTCAAGATCTCTTCAGGATGGTAGTTTCTTATTAAGTTCAATCAAAAGGTTTTTAGGAAAATCATCGAATGAAATTCTTAATAATCAAATGTTATTCAATAAAGTTAAATCTTTTGTGGATTTGGACAACGAAATACCAAAATTGAGGATTAATAACGAAACTATAAGCTTCCCAGAAGCTGCAGCTGAGATTTTTAAATATTTAAAATCTCAGGCTGAGAATGATCTTCAACATGAAGTTAATAAAGTGGTTATTACAGTTCCAGCTTATTTTGATGATGCAGCAAGAGGAGCGGTGATGCTAGCAGCAAGAATCGCAGGATTTGAAATATTAAGAATACTAGCTGAGCCTACGGCTGCAGCATATTCATACGGCCTAGAAAAAAATGCCTTGGGAAATTATTTAGTATACGATCTTGGGGGAGGTACCTTTGATGTCTCCATACTTTATATGAAGGAAGGTATATTTCAGGTGGTAGCAACGGGTGGCAATAGTATGCTGGGCGGAGATGACATTGATAATATAATTGCACGATATTTTCAAGAACTCTATAATCTCAATGATCACCAAGCACTCTATATAGCGAAGCATGCTAAGGAAGAATTATCTTCCCTAAAAACTTTCAGCAAATTATTAGATACAGGTCAACATGTAGAACTTAGTCGTAAGCATTTCGAAGATTTAGTTTTACCACTAATTGAGCAAACTATTAGCATTGTTAGCGATACTTTAGAGCAAGCTAGTTTCCCACCTCTGGACGGTATTATCATGGTTGGAGGATGCACAAAAATTCCATTAATTGCTAAATTATTGCGCAAAAATTTTAATAACATTATTTATAATGATATAGACCCTGATAGAGCAGTAGCATGGGGTGCAGCACTACAGGCAGAAAATTTAACATCAGAAAATCCCGATACTCTACTAATAGATGTTGTTCCTCTATCTTTAGGACTCGAATTATATGGTGGATTGCTTGAAAAAATTATTTTGCGCAATAGTCCTTTGCCACTAACAGTCACGAAAGAATTCACAACTTATGCTAATAATCAAACAGCCATGAAATTTCATATTTTTCAAGGAGAAAGAGAGATGGTTCATGATTGTAGATCGTTAGCGAAATTTGAGTTAGAAAATATTCCACCAATGCAAGCAGGAGCGGCAAGAATTGAAGTGACTTTCTCTATTGACATAGATGGTATATTATCAGTGTCAGCTCTAGAAAAGGTATCCGGGAAATCACAAACGATTATAATGAACCCTAGCTATGGACTAGATGAAGTAGAAATTGAAGAAATACTAACCAATGCTTATAAAAACGCGTCTAAGGATCATAAAGAAAGAATATTGGTAGAAAAGACTCTACAAGCTAAATCCTTGATCTATAATTTGAAAAACTCTGTAGATTTGATGCCAAACATCGTCTCTCAAGATAGCAAAAATAAAATACACAAGGCAATAGTTTCTTTGGAAAAGTCTCTAATAAGTGAAGATGTCGATTTGATCGAAGCTAAAATTGAAAAATTAGAAGTTTTAGCAAAAGATTTCAACAACACAGAACTTAACGAAATCGTAGGCCAGTTACTCAAAGGTAAAAATATTAATAAAGTATAAGATTAGGGAAATGAGCAATATAACTAGCGAAAGAGTAGCGGTAACTTTTGTCACGGGCAATAAAGGAAATGAGATAGAAAAAGTTGTTGATGCACCTATTGGTCTCTCTATTCTTGAAGTAGCCCGCCATAATGATATTGATTTAGAGGGCGCATGTGAAGGATCCCTTGCTTGTGCTACTTGTCACGTCGTCGTTGATAAGGAATTTTACAATATGCTGGATCAGCCTACAGAAGAGGAAGAAGATATGCTCGATTTGGCTTTTGGTCTTGAAGAAACTTCTAGACTTGGGTGCCAAATTATAGTGTCAAAAGAGCTCGACGGTATAAAAGTAAAACTGCCTTTAGCAACAAGGAATATTAATTTATAATTAAACTTCATTCTTGAAACAACAGGATTTAATTTTGAGTTAATAATTATTAGCTAATAGTAAAGAAAGTTAGACGAAGTATTTTTGATATGCTTCGATAAATCTTGTGCAGAATATTTAATAAAAACTTTGAGGATCAATATCTATTTTTAATCTAAGACTCGATGGTATATTGGCTACGCCAATCCAATGATATAAATATTTTTGTAGATTAAAATCTTTACTACTAATTACTAGAATTCTGTATCTAAATCTTCCAGCTAGTTTAAAAATTATCGCTTTTGCAGGACCAAGAATTCTTACATTATATTTAGGGGCGGCATTCACTAACTTTTTTGCTATTTGTAATATCAGCTCCTCATCTCTACCGCTAATAACTATTGATGCCATCTTAGTATAAGGAGGCATCGCTGAGTCATGCCTAACTGATAGTTCATAATTAATAAAGTCATTTTCTTGACCGTTCTTTAAATTATTCAAGATGATGTTTTCAGGATAATAGGTTTGAAAAAATACTTGTCCAGTTTTTTGCTCGCGTCCGGCTCTACCTCCGACTTGATGAAGTAGCTGATATGTCCTCTCACTCGATCTTAGATCATCGCCAATTAATCCTAGGTCCGCATCTATAACTCCTACTAAAGTTAGATTCGGAAAATGGTATCCCTTTGTAGTGATTTGAGTACCTATCAATATTTCTATTATATGGTTCTCCATTTTATCCAATAAATCTTGGCTATCTTTAATATTTGTAATTTGATCTTTACTAAATAATGCAATTACGTTATTGGGAAAATTACGCGCTACTTCTTCCTCTATTCTTTCAATGCCAGGGCCGCAAGAAGTGAGTGAATTTTCATCCTTGCATTCTGGACAGCTATTTTGAGCTTTTATTTGATGTCCGCAATGATGACACTCAAGTCTTGGAGGAGATTTATGCAACACAAGCCAAGATGAACAAGAAAGGCAGGTAAAACGATAGCCACATTTTCGACATAATATCAAAGGAGAATATCCACGTCGGTTAAGGAATAGTAAAACTTGTTCTCCTTTAGATATAGTAGATTTCATTTCTTCAATTAACGTACTCGATAGCCACGAGTTTACAGGAAGCTTTTCATTTCTCATGTTAATAATATGAATGATAGGCTTAGACGCTCCATTATATCTGTCAGGTAGTTCGATCATTTCGTATTTATTAAGTTTGCAATTATATATAGTTTCAAGAGAAGGAGTTGCAGAGCAAAGAACTATTTTGATCTTTTCAATATGACCCCTCATTATCGCCATGTCGCGTGCATTATATGTAATTCCTTCTTCTTGCTTATAAGAAGAATCATGCTCCTCATCTATGATTATTAGTGCTAAATTCTTATATGGCAAAAACAAACTACTGCGCGTACCTATTATAATTTTTACGTCACCACTCATAATACTTCTTAATATCATTTTCTTTTGAGAAATTTTGACTGTAGAATTCCAGATTACCGGCTCAAGCCCAAATCTAGCTATGAAGCGCTTAATTATTTGTTGACTCAAACTTATTTCAGGTAACATTATTAGTACTTGCTTATCTTGTTTTAAATAAGTTTCAACCAAATGAAAATATATTTCAGTTTTGCCTGAGCCTGTAATACCTTTTATAACACAAGGTTTTTTGGAATTTATAATATCATTAAAAGCTTTCTCTTGTATTTGAGACAGAGAAGGCAACAAAAATTTCTGAGGTATAATTTGCTGTTTAAACTTTATAGGCGGACTTAAAATTTCAACTGGTAGAACTAGTTTTGCTACCGTGCCTAGTTCACACATATAATAGCTAGCAGTCTTATTAATTAACCTCACTAAGTTATCATGGACTTTGAAATTTTGGGATATATTGCTTTCTATATGTTTAAGTTTTCTGTCACTAATTATATTAATTTCATAAACAATACCGCTGACTATTTTGTTCCTGAAACTGACTGAAACTAAATCACCAAGCTTTAGATTCATCTCTTCTGGAGCTTGATAAAGCAATGGAAACAGCTGATTTACTGGTAATAAAACTTTAATAATTTGCATTTGTTATAGGTATATTCAAGAATATAGGAAAGCAAATTCAAATTTAGCTTAATTCATTGTTCATTGAAAGCATATATTCCACGAAAAATAATTATAAAAAATTAGATGTAGCCTAAGTAGAAAATATTTGAAATAGATAAGTCAAAGCTTTGGCTAAACAAGTTTTAACCTAGGGTATGGACTTGCTGGCTTTTCTATGGTAGTAGTAGGTACTCAAGACAAATTGAGTCTTATAATGATTAATATATTTATCTTTACAACTTTAGCTTTCACTATCTTTATTTTGGCTTTTTTTCTATATAGGAATAAGAAAGCTAGTAAAAAAGCTCTCAATATATTATCTCTTCAAACTAACAGCATTAATAAAAAAATAAATTCTATAAATCAGCAAAAACTTGCAATTGAACAAAGTCTTGAATCTAGAACAGCCCTTTTAGTAGACGTTAGTCATGAATTACGTTCGCCTCTTCACGGAATAGTAAGCTTATCTGAAACTCTATCTACGAAATGGGGTAGCATCGAGGATAAAGATAGGCATGAACTTGTTACCTCGATCTTTGACGCTAGCATTAAGTTGACGGAATTAATGAATAATTTATTAGATTTCTCGAAATTTAATGCAGGAAAAATGGTCTTCAATTTTGATAGATTAAATTTAATAGACTTTGTAGACGAGGCTATAAATTACTGCAAAAAGATATATTTATTTGA
>JBPBQH010000195.1:0-9423 GCA_050954685.1 Janthinobacterium lividum
ATTACTACAGCGATTAAAGGATTTAATCAGCTAACTAATAAGCGGCCAGATATTATAATAGTTGCTAGAGGTGGCGGTTCTATCGAAGATTTATGGCCATTTAATGAAGAAAAATTATTGCGGGCGGTACATGCTTCTCAAATTCCAATTATCTCCGCTGTGGGACACGAAACTGATTACACTTTGATAGATTTTGTTTCTGATGTTAGGGCTCCGACTCCTACGGCAGCTGCTGAGTTTGCCGTACCTGTAAATACTGACTTGAAATATACTTTAAGTCTCTATTACAGTAAGCTTCTTAACAGGATTAGCGCTATAATTGAATATAATAAGCAAACTATAGCAAATTATAATAGAATATTAAAATATAAGATAACATACATCAACAGTGTTCGACAAAAACTAGATGATCTTAGTTTGAAATTGCAAGAATCCACACCAAATATGATCAAAGGAAAATCCATCCACTTATCTCAATTTTCGTTAGAGAGATTCAATCCAGCGAGAGTAATAAATTACAAATCCTTACAACTTTCTAATCAAATTAATAATCTGAGAAGTACAGCAATTAAATATATTGATATTTTCCAATATAAAGTGAATATAAATAACGTAACTCTAAATGCTTTAGATTACAAAAATATTTTAAATAGAGGCTTCAACTTGACGGTAGATAATAAGGGAAAATTCATAAAGTCAAAAAGCGAGGCCTCCAGATATGATAAATTTAGCGTACGATTTTTTGACGGTGACCTTGAAGTAGGGAAACTATAAAAAATATTTGTCTGAATCAATTAAATTTAATAAGTTAGCAGAAAATTAATCAGCAATTACTTTAAATGGAAGTTTTCAGAACCCTACTATTATTTGTTATATTATCATCTGTTTCTACTGCTTTTGCTAATAAGAAATTGATGTCTTCTCCTGATGCTACATCAGGAGAAGACATCAACATGGATCAGTGTCTTAATATCATTGATAAACACACTTTAATCGGAGGTTGGTACCTATGGCATCCTTATCAATTTAATCAAATATCAAGTGGCGGATATAGACTTACAGGAATGGACATCGAGCTCGTAGGAGCGATTGCTTTTAAAGTAGGAGTTGAAATTAAGTATGAGCAAGTATCATGGCGCCAACATCAACTTGATTTAAAGTCGGGCAAGCGGGACATAGCAGCTGGTGCAACATTTACTGAAGAAAGGGCAGAATCTGCTTATTTTTCTATTCCATATAGATTCGAAGAAAATTCATTATTTGTGCCAAAAGATTCTGATAAGAGTTTGAAATTTAAAAATATATCCGAGTTCTTAGCGCAAATAAGGTTACAAAACTTTCGTCTAGGAGTGATTAATGGTTTTATTTATGGTGATGCGCAGATAAATGCATTTATCAATGATGAAGCTAATAAAGATATCATTTTCAAATATAATAACGATGTTTTATCCTTACAATCTTTGATGCGTGAAGAAATTGACGGTTTTATCGCAGATAAAATTGTCGGCGCTGCCGTCATTTTGGACAAACTAGCTGATGATAAAATTACAGAAATAGAACTTAAAATTAGGACTCCAATACATCTCATGTTTAGCAAAAAGACTACTCCTATAGTATTGGTCGATCATTTCAACCAAGAAATAAGAAAATTTGTTGAAGGAACTGAGTATAAAAAGATTGTCAAAGCATATTTGTATCCCGTGCTATTGATGCAGACTATAGATTCTAGCTGGTTTTACGGGGTTGGTATTATAGGTACTATAGCTTTTGCTATATCTGGAATAGCCATTGCTGCTAGGGAAAATTCAACATTATTTGCTACTTTCTTACTTGCTATGCTGCCTTCTGTAGCTGGCGGAATCATGCGTGACGTAATGATCAATCGCGATGCGGTTAGTATAATACTCAATCCTTTTTATATGTATTACATAGTAATAATAGTACTGATTGGTTTTTTCACAATAAGATTACTCGATTATTATAACAGAGAGGCCGAAGAAGATAGTTTAATCAGAAAAATATGGGATAATTTATTGGTAATTTGTGACGCCCTAGGACAAGCCGCATTTATAGTTACTGGCGTCACCGTTGTCATTATGGCTAAAATTGAGCCTATATTACTTTGGGGGCCATTCTTTGCCTTTCTAACTTCTAATGGTGGTGGGATACTTCGCGATTTAATTAGAAAAGATCGTAATATTATTTGTCTATCGGAAGAAATTGATGCAGAAATTTCTGTGATCTGGGGATTGATTTTCAGCATATTCTTAGATGCTAACGCTCATAATCCTAATGCAGAACATATTAAATACGCTGTGATCTTAGTTGCAATAGGAGCATTTACTACGCGCTTGCTAGTACATTATTCAAAAATGCCTAATATAAAATTCAGATGATTTTATAACTTAGTTCAACAAGATCAATGCTCAAAAGCTTTAGACTGTTTTCATTTAAGCGTTCTAAAATAACTTGAGATTCCTAGAGCTATTGGCAAATTGGCCTATTAGAAGCCCACCTACTATGATTAACATTGATAGCCAGATGAAACTCATCATAGGTCGGTAATATATTTTTGCGCTTACCACCTCACCGTCTATTTTACTAAGGACTCCATATATATCATGTGTAAGATAAGAGTATATATCACTCTCCTGTGATAAACTCTTTTCAATCTTATAATATCTATTTTCTGGTTTTAGTATGGTGACTATGTTGTTGTTTTTATCTAATATCCAAAATTCAGCTATCTGTCTGTAATAATTATCTGCTTCGGCAAATTTAATATTTTTTAATGAGATATTAAATTGATTAAAATTTTTGTTCTCACCGATAAGACCACTAAACTCAAATTCATCTTGAGTACTGCAGTTAAGAGTGATACAGAGTGCAAGCAAGCCGCAGCCTAGATGACTTACTATCATAGAAATAAAATTAGTTGAATTTTCAGACCCAAGGTAATTATTAGCGAAAAAGATGTAGATAGTTTGAAATATTAAATAGAGAGAAGCTAGAACTGCAGCAGCAGCAATATAATTATATCTTATAAAATAGGAACTAATTATGGCTGTGATTAAAACTAAAATAACAATAATTAGAGAAATATTACTTAGTCTCGTCGTAAAGATACCAGCTGCGAAGATGGTAGCAAGAATTACTGGTACAAAATTAGTCAAAAAGAAGTTTACATCTAGGGATACAGATTCGCTGCCAAATAATATATGTATAAGTGGATATAGAATAGATAATACTAGTATGATTATACTTATCGACCATAATATATTACCTATTTTGATACCAGTCTGGTTATAGGAAGAATTAGCATCTAGTTTCTTTTGTTGGTAGTGAAAAAAGAGTGTAACGGATCCTATTTTTGTAATTACAATTAATATAATGAACAAATATATTGCTCTCTCTTTTGAAGCAGCAAAAGAGTGTACTGAAGTAAGGAGTCCTGAACGAACTAAGAAAGTTCCAAAAATTACTAGCCAAAAAGTAATAATTGAAAAGGACCAGGTCCACATAATTAGTTTATCATATTTGATTGAAGTAGCCAGGGAATGATGCAAAGCAATTGCTGAGAGCCAAGGCAATAATGAGATATTTTCAACAGGATCAAAAAACCAGTATCCACCCCACCCTAGTTCCCTATAAGCCCACCAAGAACCTAAACCTATACCAGTTGTCATAAATATTAAACTAAGGCCTGAAAAAAATTTAGATGATTCAAGCAGACTTAATTTTGAAAGATTATTACAGTTTCTGCATCCTATTATAGCATTAATAAACGGTATGATAAGACATACATAGCCAAAGTATAATATAGGCGGATGAATAAATAGAGCCACGTCTTGAAGTGCAGGATTTAATCCAAGCCCTTCTTGAGGTATCGCAGATACTTTTATAAAAGGATTAGAAGTAAAATAGATAAAGATTATAAATAATAATTTGATTATAGATATAAATATTACTTGAATTTTAATTATATATTCTTTACGAATCTGCTTAAGATAGATTATATTGACTAAGCAAAGCAAGCTTAGCCAAAGCAGCATTGATCCTTCGTGGCTTGCCCATGCCCCAGATATTTTAAATATTAAGGGTTTGACAGTACTTGAATTTAAGAAGACATTTAAAATGGAAAAATCAGAAACAATAAATCCATAAACCAGCGATAGAAAAGATAGTATAATTAACACTGAGCTTAGATACGAAGCTAGTTTTGCAATTCTGATATTTGAACTAAAAATAGCTGATATAGCTAGGGCCGCGGCACAAATCTGCAATCCATTGCCAATTTCATTGATCACTAGAATTAACTTGCTTGAGAACTTTGGTTCTAAGAGTATCAATTCTATTGGCGGTTTTTTTAATCACAGTAAATTTGAGATCAAACAGTTCAATAGTTTCTCCTTGGTTAGGTATTCGCTCGATCTCGTGAATAATTAGGCCTGCAAGAGTATTAGCAAATTCGTCTGACAAGTTCCAATTAAGCTCCCTGTTAAGATCTCGAATAGTTATTGAACCGCTAATTAAGAACTCATCTTGAGACTTTTTAATTATCGCTTGACTAGATTTATCGTGCTCATCGTCTATTTGACCAACAATCTCTTCTAAAATATCTTCCAGAGTAATTATTCCTTGTATATCTCCGTATTCATCAACAACGCAAGCAAAATGAGTCTTACGCTCTCTAAATGCATGCAATTGGTGAATAGCTGGTGCATTATCTGGTATGAACCAAGGGCTTATAATAATCTCTTGTAAATTGACTTTCTGAACATCATTATTGCATTTGTGAAGAGCCTTGAGTAGATCTTTTATATGAAGAATGCCAATTATATTTTCCTTATTATCTCGCCATATAGGAATTCTAGTATAAGGACTAGTCAGCGCAAGACGTACCATTTCTTTACTCCCAGCATTAGCATCGATAGCAACTATATTACTCCTATGTACCATTATTTCAGATACAGTCATATCTCTAATATCTAATATTCCACCAAGCATATCTCTATCTGCTTTGTAAAAATTTCCTTCTTGGTGTTGATGTTCAATAACACCTCTAACTTCTTCTGTGCCTGAGACCTCTTGCTTAAGATCGATATTTAATATTCGGCAGAATATTTTGGTACCATACGCCAGTGTGACATTTACTGGGTTTAGAAATTTTAAAAATGCCCCAATTGCTGGAGCTGTCAATAAAGTTATATTCTCAGCTTTGGCGACTGCTATAGCCTTGGGTATCACTTCTGCAAAAACTATAATCAAAACCGCCATGACGCCTGAAGATACTATAGCTCCGAGATTATGATCTTGAAATATCTCGATGAACACAGCAGTTGCTAGAGTGGTGCATATAGTATTAATCAAACTATTGCCTATTAGCATTGTACTAATTACCTTTTCTTTTTCTCGTAGGATTTCAAGTACTAATTCTGCTCGCTTATTGCCGCTAGCCTTTAATTTGTGCAACTTACCCGGAGAAGAAGCAGTGATTGCTGTTTCTGTCGCAGCTAGTAAGCCTGATATAGCAAGCAATATTAAAATGATTACTGTTAGAAGGATGGTCATTTGGGCTTTTATGTATGATTTTTCTTGTGGTAACTAGAAATTTATATATTTGTTATACTAAATTTAATCAGATTTTGATAGTTCATAATACTATTTAAATAACAAATTTCAAATTTATTATTTTCTAATTTGACATCCAAAACTATTTAACTAGACTTTTTTTTGATTAAAAGCTCTAGGAACATAATAAATGATATTAATCAGTAGGAAGAGATATGACAAAACAACAATTTACTAAAAGATCTACAGTGCCAGCTCTTGAGAATATATTATTTGAGCAAATTAAAGTTTTAGATCACGGCTTCATCAGGGTAATAGATTATATGGGAGATGACAACTCAGTGGTGCAAGCTGCAAGAGTTTCATACGGTAAAGGCACCAAGCAAGTGAGCCAAGATAGAGGTCTTATTAACTATCTGATGCGGCACAGACACACCACGCCCTTTGAAATGTGTGAAATAAAATTCCATATAAAATTACCCATATTTATTGCTAGGCAATGGATTAGACACCGTACTGCTAGCGTTAACGAATATTCAGCTAGATATTCTATTTTGGGCAGTGAATTTTACCTACCAAAACCAGAAAATTTAGGAGGTCAGTCCAGTGCTAATAAACAAGGAAGGAGCGAGCAAAATCTACCCACGGAAATTGCGGCTAATATATTAGCAATTTTAAAAGATGATGCTAGTAATTCCTACCAACATTATATAGAGATGCTGAATGAAGATGTAAATGGTAATGTAATTGATGAAAATAATATTGGCATAACTAGGGAGCTTGCCAGAATGAACTTGACTTTGAATCATTATACTGAATGGTACTGGAAAATTAATTTACATAATTTATTACATTTTTTATCATTAAGGGCAGATAGTCATGCTCAGTATGAGATCAGAGTATACGCTCAAGAGATGCTAAACATTGTCAGAAACTGGGTACCATTCACCTATGACGCTTTTGAGGAATACCGCCTACATTCCGCTCATTTATCGAGGAAGGGTATTAATGTAGTCAAGAAAATGATTGCGGGCCAGAATATTACACAAGAAACAAGCGAATTAACAAATAGAGAATGGGAGGAACTCATGAAAATTTTGAAAGACTAGTCTGAGATTCGTAAGTCTCGATTAATTAATGGGTGGAGCTTGAAATATTTTGTTCAGCAAGTGGGTCCTCAAGCGGCTT
The DNA here is from genome assembly GCA_050954685.1 of Janthinobacterium lividum. GTDB lineage: Bacteria > Pseudomonadota > Alphaproteobacteria > Rickettsiales > Rickettsiaceae > JBPBQH01. Next base: position 6,760 of record JBPBQH010000195.1, read on the forward strand.
CTTAAGTCCACAACTCACAAGAATAAGAGAGAATGATATTGTAATGATGATTACTTTCATATAAAAATTAATTAAATCTGTGATTTATTATTTATTATAATTAACAAGAAGACAATTTACAATTTGTAAACTAAAAAATATGCTTATCAAAAAAATTTTCACTTACTTATTAGTCTTAATACTAAACGCTCATTATCTACCTACTAGTTTCGCTGCTAAAATAGTCAATATAGAAAAGCATGATTCACCAAGCGAGATTGCTTTTTTTGATGAACATGGTGAAAAACATTTTTTAGATCAATTAGAAGGTAAAACATTACTGATAGTATTTTGGGCCACATGGTGCGCGTCTTGTGAGAAAGAAATGCCAGATTTAGATATACTGGCAAAGGACTTTAGAAAGCTACCTTTTGAAATCATAACTCTTTCCCAAGATTTTCAAGGAATGGAAACTGTTAAAAAATTTTTTAAGTCCAGGCAAATAAGACATCTTAAAGCTTATCATGATTACCACAATCAGCTATTTGCGGCTTTTTCTGTAGTAGGATTGCCAAGCAGTTTCTTAATTAATGCGGAAGGAAAAATAGTTGTTAACTTTAACGGTATAGTTAACTGGTATGATCCTGATATCAGAAACATACTGCTATCTCATATTTCAGGTAATCCGGAAATGCCGAAAAATAGTCACAAAGTTCAGGATTTGCATAAATCAAACAATATTACTAATAAGAACTCTAATATTACTAGTAAGAACTCCGAGAATAGATCGAAACAACTAGAAACTTTATCGAAACCAGAGACTCAATCTGCAGGTAATCAATCCTTTGGCACAATTCCTGAGATAAAGGCTAGCGAAGAACACGACTCAAATGATGATGATGCTGATTTACTCAATATTTTGCAATAAAATACTAATTTAATCAATAGAGAATAATGAAACAATTGCCACATACAATTACTAACAAAAATGCTGCTTCTACCATCGCTTCTGTATTGAATACAAAAATTCAAAATGGCAAATTTGAGCAATTATTGACTTACTTACCGTTTGGTTTCAAGAAGCCAGCGCATACTGTTGCTGTACTAAAATTAAGTGGTATCATAAGTACAGGAAGCGGTTTAAGGACTGGACTTAATTTAGACAATTTAAACGAAACTATAGAGAAAGCATTCAAAATACCAAAGCTCTCAGCTCTATGCTTATCAATTAATTCGCCTGGTGGTTCGCCTGTTCAGTCAGAATTAATAGCGAGAAGAATTAGATCGCTGGCAAAAGATAAGAAAGTACCAGTATATAGCTTCGTAGAAGACGTTGCAGCTTCTGGAGGATACTGGTTAGCTTGCGCAGGAGACGAAATATACGCATCAAGTAGTTCAATAATTGGTAGTATTGGAGTGATTTCTAGTAGTTTCGGCTTTCAAGAAGCAATAGCAAAACTTGGAATTGAGCGCAGACTTTACACAGAAGGCAAAAATAAATCTATACTAGACCCGTTCACGGATGTTAAAGCTAGTGATGTCAAAATTATAAAACAGCTCCAAAAGCAAATTCATCAATGTTTTATCGATTATGTAAAAGAACGCCGCATAGGACGCTTAACACAAAATGATGATATATTATTTAATGGTGAATTTTGGGCTGGCAACAATGCATTAGATTTTGGATTGATAGATGGTATTTCAGATATGTATAGCTTTATTAAAGAGCATTTTGGTAATGATACTAAAATTGAATATTTAGGCAAAAAACAATCTTGGTTAAGACGCAAGTTAGGCTTAGCAACGGCTGACCTAACAGCAGAAGCTTGTAATATTTTGGTTGACAAAGTACAAACTATAATTACCGGAAGTAAGTTTGATTGCAAGTAATATTAACTTGCTTAGGGCGAGCAAGAAGGTGCAGCTATGAGATAGTTTAATATCGCTAAAACTACAAAGATAGTGAATAAAATTTCAAGATGCGTGCCTATCTCTGCAAAAAAAATGAGCAGATTGTGCGAAGATTCATATATGTGCTTGGTAAGAAAGATCTTGTAAAAAAGGAAAATTTGACCAGCAGATCATTCTTATCATTTTCTTTTATGTCTTAAGATAATTAACCGTTTCCGTTTTTTCTATTTTAGTAATTGAAAAATTTCATTTCTAAAAAAGCTGTTATAGCTAATCCTGGATAAAAATGTTAGGTACAAAAATGTCTAAAAAGAGGATCAATGTCACAAGAATATTTACGTCTTAAATATTTAGCATGCGCCCATTTATGCTCGATTGGATTAAGATCAGGGCTATAAGGAGGGAGATATTCAAGAATGTGACCTGCTGTTTTTATCTGTTCTTGCATTGTAGAACCTTTATGAAAAGCAGGGTTATCCATAATAATGGCAGTTCCTTGGGGTAGCTTAAGTAATAGCGTCTTGTTCAACCCAGCTGTTGAAGACTTCCGTATTAATAGTTTAATCAAATAAGCTTACCGTCAGTCAATTGCTTACTATCGAAGCTCCTATGGCGTTAGTCTACCGCGTACACCCCAATCATGTGTTTTGTAACATCTTTGGCCCTTAGGAGCATAACCGTGTGTTCTTGGCATATCATGTCCGAAACCGCTCTCATCAATATAAGCTATAGGCTTGTTTTGCTCTTGATAGACTTTGATTCTCTGACAGAAGT
>JBPBQH010000046.1:0-9330 GCA_050954685.1 Janthinobacterium lividum
GGACAGATAGTTATTGGCGAGGGGGAGCGCGATGAAGCACCTATGTTATATATAGGTGAAAAAGTTGGAAGTGGACAAGGGCCGGAATTAGATATAGCTGTTGACCCTTTGGAAGGTACCACGATACTAGCTAATGGAGGAGAAAATGCTCTCTCAGTTATTGCAGTAGCAAATAGTGGAGGCTTACTAAAAGCACCTGATGTATATATGGAAAAAATCGCTATCGGTATCAATTTTCCGGAGCAAATAATAGATCTTAACGATTCACCACGCACTAATTTATCAAATCTCGCAAAAGCAAGGAAACTCCAAGTATCTGATCTTACTGTAGCAATACTAAATCGTCCACGACACAAAGAACTTATTGCCAAAGTTAGGGAAGCAGGCGCCAGAATTAATTTAATTGGAGATGGAGATATTGCCGCCGCAATAAGTACTGCCATGCCAGAACTCAACGTTGATGCGTATATGGGTATTGGTGGGGCGCCAGAAGGCGTTTTAGCAGCAGCAGCTCTCAATAGTTTTGGGGGGCAAATGCACGCCCGGCTGATTTTTAAAAAGGAAAAGGAAAAAAAACGCGCCTTGGAGATGGGAATTACTGATCATAATAAGATATATAGTCTGCAGGATTTAGCAAAAGGTAATATTATATTTGCTGCTACTGGTGTAACTAATGGTTATATATTGAGAGGAGTTAAGTTAGTAGACAATAAATTCGTTACTCATTCGATTGTAACTTGCTCTGTAAGTAATAATATTAGAAAGATCGAGAATATACACGACTCGCAAAAAGTTATATAAACAGTACTAGAATTACACTATCTAGAAAAATTTCGAATTTATATAAAGACCGCTTCAGCCGTCGGCACAAAATCCTCAAAGAACCTGTATATTAAAGGTGGGCACCATATATCACGGCCACGGCCATAGACAGAGACAGCACCCAGAAGAAAATTATAGTCCTCGGGTAAATAAACAGCCTAACGAGCTAAGCAGCCTGCTAATAATATTAGTATATTTAATAATATTCACATTTGCAAATATTATAATAGATCATTTGCCAATTTTTTTGGCAAGATTTTCCAAATATTGAGCTATAGTACTTAAAGTTTCGGCAAATTTTTCTTCTTCCTCGTTCTCTTTTCCAGAAGATAATTTGCCTAATCTAGATGATAGAGCATGTACTTGATCCTGAGTACTAAGTGCAGCCATTACTAGTAGTAATTCAAACGATGCTGTTGAATTCTCTTTTTTAATTTCAACTATTCTTTCATTGAGTCTTGATGCAAGACCATATAATTGCTCTTCAGAGCCATCACTACATGATAACTGAAAATTTTTATTGTTTATTGTTATGGTTACTATAGACATAATTACTTTTGATTTGCTCAAGCTGAGTAACATATTCTTCTATTTCCAAAAGAACTTGAGCGTAGTTATTTTTCAACGACTCATTTTCGTTTTTAAGCTCGATTAATTCCTGTTCTTGTTCATCAATTCTAGCCATCAAAGAATCAACAGCTTCGTCAACACGCTTTGTTAAATTGAATAACAAATCCTTAGTTATCTTCATTTTTATGACTGAAACTTTTTTCTAACTGCCATGAAACCTATATCATAGCAATTACAATATATTAGCATTAAGTAGCAAATCAGGCTGCTCTCACATTTAAATATTATCATGCTATCTACTCAAATTTTCTAAGAAATATTTCAAATTTTTTATTAGCTAATATAATTATATCTAGATTAATGTTTTCTTGCAATTTGATATCGTTTATGAAATCAGTAAAAATTCTCGCAGATTCTATATTAGCCTTCATCCAATTACTAAAATCTATTCCATCATTTGACTGGTTTATAACACTAATTAGCAAACGTCTTTGTTTATCATAAAAATCGTCCTTTAGAGATTGTGTAGACAATCTATTCCAGTAGGAATCGTCCATTTGCTTATCACATGCTCTACGTAGCCAATCAATATCGAGCTCATTTCCTGCATTAAAATATGCACTCGCTACTTCAATTTCCTTAGCTCGAGTATGCTTTGTGATATGTATTATGTCGAATGCTGATATCATACTATCAAGGCTAGAAATCGAATTGGTAAGATCGATATCAATTCCAGCAGCAACATATCTTGCAAACCTGCTGCTAAATTTAATTTTTGCTTCGCCTACTAAAAGATTTTTTATTGTTTTACTTAAATATTGAGACTTATCTTTGAACTCTGAAATTGCTGCTGCAATATCGATAGGCCGATCAAGATTTCTAATGAACCATGAAATTCCTCTACGTATTACTTTAGATATTTCCGTGAACATTTCGATCTTTAGTAAATTATCTATATTTGTAGGAATAGAATCTACCGAATGCCATAGCTCATCAATATTAAAAATTTCACTGATAATAACATAAGATCTAACTATATCTTCTAGAGTGCTGCCAGTACCATTTTTTATGATATTAACTGTGGCTCCTCCTAGTTTATTTATTAAATTATTTACTACAACCGTTGTGATAATCTCTTTGCGTAGAGGATGTACAATAATTTCTGATCTGAAACGATTCTGCATAAGTTGAGGAAAATATTCGACTAAAAATCTTTCAAAATATTTATCTTCAAATAAGTCTGTACCTATCAACTCGTTATACGCAGACATTTTGCTATATGAAAGTAGTACTGCAAGTTCAGGCCTTGACATGCGTTCCTTAGCTAAAGCTCGCCTATCAAGCTCCGCTTTATTTGGAAGAAACTCAACTCCGCGATCCAGTAATTTCTTATCTTCGAGCGAAGTAATGAGTTGAGCAAAAGATTCTATTGTCAAGTTGCTCGAGAGCTCAGCTATGCTGATAGCTTGAGTTTGATCATAATTATCTTGCAAAACTAAAGCCTCTACCTGATTAGTCATACTAGCAAGTATATCATTACGATCCTTTAATGAAAGGTTTTGACTTATCATAGCATGATTTAGAGCTATTTTAATATTGACCTCATGGTCTGAGCAATCTACGCCTGCAGAATTATCTATAAAGTCAGTATTTATGCGTCTCCCGTATTTATTATATTCGATCCTGCCTTGCTGAGAAACCCCAAGATTACCCCCTTCAGCAATTACTCTAGCTTGAATATCTTTTGCATCGCATCTTAAGTAATCATTTGCTTTGTCTCCTATATCTAAATGACTCTCAAATGATGCTTTTATGTAAGTACCTATTCCTCCATTCCAAATTAAATCCACTCTAGACTTCAAAATAGCTTTAATTAAATCCTCAGGTGAGAGTTCGTCAACTTCTATAGAAAGAACATTTTTTGCTTTATTACTAATAGCAATTGTTTTAGCGGAGCGTTCAAACACTCCACCACCTTGAGAAATTACCTCCAAATTATAATCTGACCATTTAGATCCAGGTAGATCAAACAGACGTTGTCTCTCATTAAAACTTAATTTTGGGTCAGGATTGGGATCAATAAAAATATGCATATGATTAAATGCTGCAATTAATTGAATACTATCAGAGCGAAGAAGCCCGTTGCCAAAAACGTCACCAGACATATCACCAATGCCTATAACCATTATAGAATCTTTTTGAACGTCTATTCCTATTTCTTGGAAGTGACGTTGCACTGAAATCCAAGCACCTTTAGCAGTAATACCCATTTTTTTATGATCATAGCCAGCTGATCCTCCTGAAGCAAAAGCATCTTGAAGCCAAAAATTATACTCAGCTGATACATTATTGGCGTAATCAGAGAAAGTAGCAGTACCTTTATCTGCTGCTACTACAAGGTACTGGTCATTATCATCGTATATTATAGTATTAGAGGGGCGAACAATATTACCATCAACTATATTATCTGTAATATCTAATAGCCCTCTTAAGAAATCTTTGTAACATTCAATTATTTTAGACATATATTGATCTCTAGTCATAGCAGAATCCTGAATGAATAGAGGAAAAAATCCTCCCTTACATCCGACTGGTACTATTACAGAATTTTTAGACATCTGAGCCTTCATTAACCCTAGAACTTCTGTCCTATAATCTTCACCTCTATCTGACCATCTAATACCTCCACGAGCAACTTTGCCTCCACGTAAATGAATTCCTTCGAAATCGTTTGAGAAAACGAATATTTCAGCAAAAGGCACCGGACGCGGCAGATCAGGAACTTTAGTAGAGTCTAATTTGAAGGAAATATAGCTCTTAGGGAAGCCTTTTTTTTGCTGATAAAAATTAGTCCTAGTAATTGCATCAATCAGGCAAAACATTTGTTGCAATACTTTATCTTCGGCACTAGCATCGACACTATTGAGATAACTAATTATTTCTTGACGTTTATCCTCAATATTTTTTTGATTGTAGGTTTGAGGATCAAATCGAGCTTCAAAAAGATCGTTAAGCAATTCCGTATATTTGTAATGTTTTATAAGAGTTAGTTGGACATATCCCTTACCATATATAAAACCAGTCTGATGCAAATATCTTGTCAAAGCCTTCAATAGCTTTACTTGTCGCCAGTTAAAACCGCATAGCACAACTAATTTACTTAGTGAATCACTCGCTAGAAGACCAAGTAACATTTTATCGAGTGCATCTTCAACATTCTGCTTGAGAGTTTGGTCATCACTAGCAATAGTTTGAGGAGTCGATAAGGTAAATTGGTAAATCCAGCTCTCTTCAATTTCTCCAGCTGATGCTATATGAAATGTTTGCTCATCGATAGCTTTAAACCCTAAATTCTCAACGAAAGGCAAAATATTAGATAAAGCTAGTTTCTTTTTAGAATTATATATTTTGAGCTGAAATTCTTGACTAGCCAAGCGTACTAGATTAAAAACCGCTTTAGAATTTTTGCAAGCAATTTTAAGATTATTTAGATCGATCAAGGCGTCGTCGGCGTTAAACTTATGTCTATAGTCCTCAGAAAAAATCGAACTATAGGTACTAAATTCAATACCGGCCTTATATTCATCGAGTTGGCAAGCTAATTTTTGGTAAAGAGATTCCATCCACAATGTCGAGAGTTGGTCCAAATCTCGCTCTATCTCACTTGTAGCATAATCAATTTTTTCTTTAATTCCTAAAGTTAGAAATAAGTATGAAAAGTGTGGTGCTACTTCGGTTATATGATCTGACAAAATTTTAGCATTAAATTTAGAGGTAAGATATTTGTTTATCGCGGTATGGGTCTCAGAAGTGAGTCTCTCTCTTGGCAAGAATAGCAATATATTCATGTAAGGTTCTGAAGAATACGGCTGAATGAATAACTTCAATTTCTTACTCAATAGGCTCGACAATATGTGTATACACATACAGAATAAGTCTTCCTGCTCGATTTGTATTATCGCTTCCTTAGGTAATGACTCCATTATTGTTTGCAGCTTCTGTGCATTGTAACTACCGATAGGGAATTTTGTGTTCTCCAAAACAAACTGCAACTTATTCCTTAATATAGGAATATCTTTTACAGATTTGTGGTACATTCCTGGACTATAGAGACCAAATATTACAGTAATTGATTTATAACCATTATCTTTGTCCTTTTGTTTACCAATGTGTTTCACAATTACATAGTCTACCAAACTATTGAGGTTTATAGGGGAAGGATAATTAATTTTACCTAGCGTAATTATTTTATTGATCTGATATTGACTCATGGAAAAGTCTATTATATTTCTCGTTTCTTGCTTATCATCTTGCCATGCTATTTTAGCACCTTCTTCAGAAGTAATTGTCTGATTTATTAAATCAAAATCAAAAGTTCCTAAAGTAATAAAGTTGTTACTATTAATCCATTCCAAAAAATTTATTGATTCTTCAACTATACATTTATCGTTAACGGAATTACTATTTTCTCTGATTCCTTGGGCTAGGCTGGCCACCTTATCAAAAACTTTACCTCTTGCAAAGTATGCAAGGTCGTTTTGATCTATCACTTGGCTAATTTTTGCTTGGATATTATTTATAGCGTCTTGGTCAAAAGTTCCCAATATCTTTACAAAAACTAGTGATTCGGCTGAACTTTTGTTAGTACTATCTAGGACATCTTCTAAATTGCCTAAACTATCTCTTCTACAAAATATAATTGGATGGAATATATACTTGGCTTTAAGACCTAACGTCGATAATAAGCAATTCAGAGAATCGAGAATAAGAGGTTTGTTTTGATTTACTATTAAAATGTCGATGGACGGCGTTCCTGCAAAATCTACATTACATATTTCTATCTTTTTACTCGTCAGATCTTTGCTTTTGAAAAAGCTGAAAGATTTGCTCGAAAATTCCTCAAATAGTGAAAGCTTATTTTGGGTATCGTAGTCCACAGGAATATACGCAAAAAACTGCCTAATGAATTTAGAGTAGAGAGGATTTTTATCTCTTAGTTCAGCTAAATTAGAAATTTCTATTTTATAATCGGGAATTTGACAAGTCAGCTCACCTAGAGCAGAAAAAGTAGGTTCTGTTACCATTATTTAAACTGGATAGATTGAAGTAATTATATTATAATATATCAATTATTTAAGCAAGTGAGTTAGGAAATATTGTGAATACTATATTTGCCCAAAGCTCAGGTCGTGGCAGATCTGGAGTTTGTGTATTTCGTATCTCAGGAGCATCTAGTCTATTTGCTATAAATAGTTTGTGTGGGAAAAATAACGAAAAACTATTACCCAGAAAAGCATATTATCGCAAGATCTACGATCCAGAAGATGGAGAACTAATAGATAATGCTATAATCATCTACTTTAAAGGCCCTTCAAGTTTTACTGGTGAAGATGTAGTAGAAATACACACCCATGGTAGTGTAATGATTACAAGACTTTTAATCAAAGCTTTATTAAGTATTAATGATCTTAAACTCGCTGAGCCAGGGGAGTTTGCTAGACGCGCTTTTTTAAACGGCAAATTCGATTTAACTGCTGCTGAAGGTCTAGCTGATCTGATTGAAGCAGAAACTTTGTTTCAGCATAAACAAGCTATTGGACAAGCAAGAGGGGACTTAGGTAAGTTGTATGAAAGTTGGCGCTTACAGCTCCTTAATGTAATAAGCTTGCTTGAGGCTTATATTGATTTCCCAGACGAGGACATTCCAGAACAAATCCTCGAAGAAGTAATAGTGCACATAGAAGAATTAAAAAAAACTATAGCTAACTATTTAGATGATCACAGACGTGGTGAATTACTTAGAAATGGTATAAAGCTAGCTATTATAGGCGAGCCTAATGTGGGTAAATCAAGCCTACTGAATTTTTTAATGCAAAGAGAGCTTGCAATTGTGTCTAATATAGCTGGAACGACAAGAGACATTATCGAAGGACATTTAGACATCGGCGGTTATCCTATCATCTTGCAAGATACAGCTGGAATTCATGAGTTGACAGATGACTCAATTGAACAAGAGGGAATACAAAGAGCAATAGAAGCTGCTAAAAATGCTGACTTAAAAATTATTATGTTTAATGCTTCTTCCACAATCTATAAGATAGATGAAGCTTTAGCCAGCATATTAGATGATAATATAATTCTTGTTATTAATAAAATTGATCTAGTGGAAAACATTAATAATTACCCCGTTGATGGTAAGAATGCGGTAAAAATTTCTATTAAAGAGAAGCTAGGTCTAGATTTATTAATGGCAAAGATCGCCCAAGCTGCAAGTAATCTTGCTGGAAGATCCGAGACTGAGATACCTCAAATCACAAGAGAAAGACATCGCCACCAATTGCAACAGGCCCTAACATATTTGAGTAGTTTTAATCCAAGGGATGATCTAATATTAGCGACTGAGGATATCAGAATGACCACGAGATCATTGAGTAATATTACAGGCAAAATTACTGTTGATGAAATATTAGGTGAAATTTTCAGCAAATTCTGTATAGGAAAATAACCAGGTGCCTAAAGACGATATCGACGAGATAGTTAAGAAGTGGCAAAATTATTTGAAGGTGCAAAGAAATTATTCTACTCATACATTAATATCTTATACGCATGATATTGAACATTTTCTACAATTTATGCAAGAATATTACGCGAAAATTCCTACTATGGAGGACGTATCAAAAATAGATATAAGGTTTGTTCGTAGTTGGTTAACTAAATGCCGTTTAGATAATTATAGTGGCGCAACAAGCGCTAGAGCATTATCAGGAGTTAAAAATTTCTATAAGTTTCTTGAGAAGAATGCTGGTATAAATTCTCATGCGATTTTCTCAGTAAAAACCCCGAAATCATCTAAACCGTTACCAAAAGCATTGACAGAGTGTGAACTGTCAACGTCAATTCAACATATAGATAAACTAAGTGATCAAGGCTGGATAGATCTAAGAAATAAAGCTCTTTTGATATTAATATATGCTTCTGGCCTTAGAATTTCTGAAGCTTTATCATTAACTAAAAAACATTTGCAAAACGTAGATTTTATTAAAATTACTGGAAAAGGAGACAAGGAAAGACTAATACCATGGATAGAAGGCTCAAAAAACATTATTGAACAATATTTGAAATTAATGCCTTATGATATTGAGGATAATGCACCTATATTTAGAGGCCTGCAAGGCAAAATTCTGAAAGCTCCAGTCTTTAACAGAGAACTGATAAAACTACGACGTCTATATGGCTTACCTGAACATTTGAGCTCTCACGTCTTTAGACATAGTTTTGCAACTCACCTGCTTGAAAATGGAGCTGACCTACGCTCGATACAGGAGCTTCTAGGACATAGGAGCTTATCAAGTACTCAAAGATATACCAAAATTAATCTAAAACATTTGGAAAATATCTACGACTCTGCGCATCCATTAACGAAAAAAACGGAGGAATAAATATTCTTGCACTAATTGTCTATTATAAATATATTATTTACACATTAAATCTACCGTGATTATTATATGACTAATGACGTAACAAGAATTGTTCTTCCTGAAGGATACAAGCCCTCTGAAAATGAAGAATATATGAATCTTTTGCAACTCGAATTTTTTAGGCAGAAACTTACCGCCTGGCGTGAAGAATTATTAACTGACTCTAGAGAAACCCTAAATCACTTAAAAGAAGAGAATTGGAACGAGCCAGATCTCAATGACCGCGCATCAATTGAAACTGAGACAACTATAGAGCTGAGAACTCGCGATCGTTACCGTAAATTAATAGATAAAATTGAAATTGCCCTGAAAAAAATAGAACGAAATGATTACAGATATTGCGAAGATACAGGAGAAGATATCGGTCTAAGAAGGTTACTTGCTAGACCAGTTGCTACTCTTTGTATAGAAGCTCAAGAGCGTCATGAAAATTATGAGAAACAGCATATCGATGATGACG
>JBPBQH010000196.1:0-8987 GCA_050954685.1 Janthinobacterium lividum
CGCCACAGAGCTTAATGAATCTCGCTATAATAGGCAGTATTTGGACTGCTTCTTCCTTTGTTGAATGTCTCAGAACAATATTGAATCGTGTACATGGAGTCACCTCCCCACCACCATATATAAGAAGGAGACTACTTAGCATAATACAGTTCCTATTGATAAGCTTACTTATCAGTTTCGCTATGTTATTGTTAGTAGTGATTCCTCTAGCTTTTACTAAAATTCCAGTCATCGTGAAAGCCATTGAGGGATATGAAAAAGTACTAAATATATGTAGATATTTATTAATCTTGGGCTCCACCTTTTTAGGCGTGTCTTCATTATATTATATTATTCCGAACGTAAAGCTTAAGTTTAGCAATATTATACCAGGAGCTTTGCTCACAGTTGTTTTGTGGGTTATTAGCGGTCATCTACTTTCCACTTACATTATATATTACAACCAACTAAGCATAGTGTATGGCTCGCTAGGAAGTATTATAATTACTCTAATATTTTTCTATTTAACTAATATGATCTTTATCTATGGAGCTGAATTTAACCACTCTTTAATAGTTGATTCCCAAGTCGACAATACAATAGAAAACTTTTCAAACACCGAGATAACATAAAAAAACCATTCTGTCTTAACAAGTAACTTTGTTTTTAAACGAGTATTAGAAAATAACTAGTTTATTTGAGTTCTGAATTTAGCGGGATCATAATTTAGGCAGTTCTTTGCTGTAAGATTTTAATAGATTTATCAGCTACATCTTGTGCAATTCTAAGTCCTAAAAACGCTGCAATATAACATCTTTCATTATTAATAACAGAGTTCTGTTATTTCCTAATTCATATATAATAAGGATATTGCTATCGTCCACATCATGCATCCCACGAAAAAGTTGAATATACGCCATGTATTATTTTTTTGGAAATAAGGAGCAAGGTAGCGTGCTCCATAACACAAGATTATGAACCAAAAAAGTGAAGCAGAAGTTGCACCGCCTATGAATAATACACGCGCCGGGCCACTGAGATGAGCACCAACGCTTCCTATTAGTACCATTGTGTCTAAATAAGTGTGAGGATTCAAGAAACTTACACCCAGTAAAATCATCATAGTAGGTATCAAAGGGCGCTTTTTATCTAAAGAATTTATAGCTATACCTTCGTCATTTTTATAGCTTGAATAAAACGCTCTGGCTCCGTAGCAAAATAAAAAAGCAGCTCCACCATATCTTGTCACATAAAGAAAATTTGGAATAGCCAGAATTAGTTTCCCAACCCCATTGACGCCTATGGTAATTAGTAAAACGTCAATCATCCAGCAAGCCAATATTACAGGTAATACATGAGACTTAATTAAGCCTTGCTTCAAAATGAAAACATTTTGTATTCCAATACCGCCAATCAGGCTAGCAGTGGTAAGGAAACCTTTGACAAATGGAGTAATCATTATAGTTCTAACCTTAGCATGGAATATATAGGCACACCTTTATAATAGTTAAGACTATTCAAATGACAATAAAATTGAAGAAATAACTTACTTTGTGAAAGAGAGGAAAACACTTTCATCTAGATTTTAATTTCAAGAGTTTCTATAACGATAATTCTCACAAGTAAGATAAAAATCGTAGCAATATCTTAAGTAGGATCTTTTTTAAGTTCTGTCCATAGACCGTCTACATCACACGATCTTATTAAGGCTAAATTTTCCCTGATCTTTGATATATCTAGATCCCACCATTTGATTTCTAGCAATTTTATGATTTTTTCATCACTAAAACGTTTTTTAATCAAGCGTGCTGGATTTCCGCCCCATATCTCGTAGGCACCAATATTTTTAGTAATTACTGATCTAGCAGCAATCACGCTGCCATCAGCGATTTGTACACCTGGCATAATCATCGCTTCGGCACCAATCCATACATCATTTCCAATTATTGTATCCCCTTTTAACTGATAAGCTTTTGGTGATAATGATTGATAATTATCAAAATCATCATCAAGGAAGTCAAGTGGATATGTGGAGATCCAATTATAGTTATGACCTTGATTTCCACCCAACATAAATTTAACCCCTGTAGCAATTGAGCAAAACTTACCTACAATCAAACGATCGATTTTGTTAAAGTTAGTATCATCATCAAGCTCGTCAAGAAACATGACGCATTCTTCGAAAGACTTACTGTCGTAATGTCCTGAATAATAAGAATAATCGCCGACGATAACATGTTTTAATTTTATGTGGTCCTTAATAATAATTGATTCACGATAATTTTTAAAAGGATTCATAATCGAAGTTTTTATTAGATACTGGTCATTATAACAGTGTTTTGAGTAGCAATCTTTTTATGACATTGGGCTAATATATTAAGCTCATCTGCTAGCTTGTAACTGTTAACTGGATCGATTATACCACTATCAATAGTAATACTACCATATTATAAAATAGCAAGATTTTTTATTGTCTTTACACATATTGTTGGATGATCAAGCTTTGAGTCCTCATTAGACTTCATTAACTTTTACTAAAACTTCACCAGCTGAGTTTTTTCTTAAAGATAAGAGCTACCGGTAGTGTCCGAGATAGCTGATCTGTATTAGTTCCAAGTTTAGGCATACAAAGATTGTAGCATTTTATCCATCTCGGCTATTTTTGCTTTTTGCTTATCGAGCAGAACTGCTCAACGGATTGGTACGAGGATTTTTTTGACATTATTAATCACTATAATTTAAAAGCTAAATTTATAAAAGATTAAACTATAGTTATAAGGATTCTAGTTTTTTTAGTTTGGTGTGTAGCGAGCTTAAATTTCAGAAACAGTGAAATATTTAGTAATATAAAGTTTTTGTAATTAATCTGTGGACGAGCTATAATGGCTGGCTACACAACAATTACTAAAAATGTATAAATTGCAAGTAACTCTACAAAATATCACTAGCTGTTATGGTATTGGTGTTCATTCGGGAAAAGTTACTCATCTTACTCTTAAGCCTGCGAAAGTTGATACTGGGATTATATTTGTAAGAAAGGATATAGAAACCCAGATGAATTTTATACAGGCCAATTATAAGAATGTTACTGATGCTTCTCTTTGCACTAGTATAAAAAACGCTAGTCAAGTCCAAGTGTTTACCATTGAACACTTGATGGCAGCTATCTGGGGTTGTGGTATTGATAACGTCATAGTAGAACTTGATAATGAAGAGGTACCTATTATGGATGGCAGCAGCAAGCCTTTTGTTTTTATGATAGAATGTGCCGGAAAAAAGCTTCAAAATGCACCAAGAAAATTTTTGAAGATTTTGAAACAGATTAAAGTTATTTACGGTAACTGCGAGCTAATTGCAGAACCCTCTAATGATTTCAAAGTAGACTTAACTATAGAATTTGAAAATAAATTGATCGGTAGACAAAATTTTATATTGTCAGATACTAAGTTATTTAAGGAAAAAGTAGCAAATGCTAGGACTTTTGGTTTTCTTCATGAATTTGATTATCTGAAAAGTCAAGGTCTAGCTAAAGGGGCTTCTTTAGAAAACTCAATAGGTATAGATAAAGACGTTATAATGAATCCTGAGGGCTTGAGATGTCAGAAAGAATTTGTGAAACATAAAATATTAGACCTAGCAGGCGACTTTTACACTGCTGGTGGCCCTATGATAGGATCATTTGTTGGTCACAAAACTAGCCATGCGCTTAATAATCATTTTCTGCATCAAATATTTAGTGATCCTTCTAACTACGAATGGGTTAGTACTCTGTCACAGAACAATTAAGAACTGAAGAATTCACTGACAATGTTGATGAATCTTATGATGACCTGTCTCAACAATCATTGTGATAATGCAGCGCTAAACTTACTTATTCTTATGAGTCGTAATCTAAAAAATAAGTCTATAGCATTAAAAGCTATAGACTTGTTTTAGTATCTTATTTTCAAACCTTTTCGCATATAATAATAGACAGAATAAATTATCAATTTTTTGCTTACAATATACCGCTATACATGGTACTGCTAACAAAGTCTTCGAGAGCGTTTTAAGCTTTGCATTATGCCTAATACTAATACTCTTTAAGATTTATTTAAAAGCTTCAAAGAAGGAAAAATGATAAGGTATATTATCAAAATACTTGTTATAATCATAGCAATAACTTTTGCGATTTTTGCTTCACCCTTCGCAAAAGGAGACCATGTTGGATGGATTGAAACAAAAGCTCAAATACATATGACTTCAAATAACTTAAAAAATTTCAAAACAGATAATACTGTTTTAAAACTTCTTTTAGAGGAAACTATTAAAAGTGATAATAAAACGTTTGAAGGTCTATTTGAAAAAGATAAATCTACTTTCTTACTTTTTGAAATCAGTTATGAAGCTTCTGTAGAATCTGAAAATAAACCTGCGCTACAAAATATAAATATTATTCAACACGGTTTTTTTAAAGCACTTGATCCTTCTTTGCAGAAAAAACTTCATGGAAAAGATGATTTAGTTATAAATATTAGATATAAAAGCGATAATCCCATTTTTATCCAGTTTTCAGTAGATAATACGTGGGTAGAGGCACCTATGCTGCTTACGGAAACGATAGATAAAAAATGGATACCGTCAAAAAAGACAAGGCAACTTTTGCCTTAAAAAAATTTAATTGTTCTATTTAAAATCTATAACTCCTTAAAACACTATTAACAAAGTAAGTTTAAAGTTTTTGTACATCCTAAAGCAAGAAATGAAAAGAAAGTAACATCAAGTTTATCATAGCATAGAGCTAGTCTTTTGTTGTCTTTCAGTTTACCAAAAAAGCTTTCAATCGCAGAACGAGTTTTGTGCTTCTGTTTATCGCAAGCTTCTATCTTTATCCAGACCAATCCTTTCCTGCCAGGGATAAGAGAGATTTTGCCTTCCAGATGAATTTGAAAATGAATTTTGTAAGATTTGTAATCCTTATCAGCTATAACATTCTTGATGTTGTACCAATCCCCTTTGGATCATAGTTGGAGAAAAGTTCTATGATCTGATCTGTTTCCTTCTGATAAATAAGCACTTTTAATACTTGCGGGAGAAAGACCTAGATGGATTTTGGTACTCAAGCTTTTGCGGCCTCTTCCTATAATTGTAGCCCATCTTTTCAAAGCTCCTGATCCATGACGGTGTAATCCAACGGTAGTACTTCAATTTAGACAAAGTCAACAATGACTTTCTTATGTTGCTGTGAGGTGTAAAGTAAAGACCAAAACAAACCGTTTTCACTCCATCGTTTGAACCGTGTATAAATGGTATACCGGGATCCAAAACAAGTTGGCAAATCTCTCCAATTTACTCTAACGTCATAGAAGAAACGATAATGTTTTTCCTTGGGTGGTCGACCAGGCCGCTTATAGTGGGAAGAAATTAAAGGTTCTATGACTTGTGCAAAGAATTCTTGTGATAAAGGAAGATGACGATCAGACATTGAATAATCTCTCAATTCATTTTTGTTTCCTTTTTATTTTTTATTAATCTTAACTTTGTTAACAGTGCCATAATAGAAAAACGTGATATAGTCTCCTCTTTTAGAGTAGAAAAACAGACCAAAGGCAATTGGCACACTTGTGCATTGAAAGATGGAAGATTTTAGATTCTCTGCCAGGTATATTAGCTATTTAGGAACCGCGTGCTGCAGTTGTGCGCTATAAAGATAGGCCTTCGGTTTCATATTTATTTTACTTTCTCCAGCATCTCTCCAGCATCATTCATAATTTTATATGAGATTTTTATTACTAGCCTTTAGTTAATTTGAAGCAGCAATAGTTCAAGCTATTATTTTAGCTAAAGGCTTTGAGTCATAGATTGCAAAACTTACCTTAACTGATTCTTTGTCTAATACGACTAGCAATATTTTTTGCAGTAATGCCGAAATATTCGTATAAACTTTCTTTTGGCGCAGATTTACCAAATTCTTCAACACCAAAGAACATACCATCGTTACCAATAATGCTGTGCCAGCCAAAACTGCACGCCGCTTCTATCGCAACTTTTAATTTCGTACCTTCTAGGATATGTTTTATATAATTTTTATCTTGTTTAAAAAATAACTCAAAGCATGGAACCGAAATAATCTTAACCTTTATACTCGAGGCTCTTAAAATTTTAGCAGTATCCAAGGCCACTTCAACTTCAGAACCACTTGCAAAAATACTAACATCAATAGATATAGATTGAGAATGATTATCTGTTGAAAAATCTTCAGATTCAATCTCGTATGCACCAAAACTTGATAAATTATCTTTAGACGGCTTTTTTCTGATTTGAGGAACATTCTGTCGAGTTAGCACTAGCATAGATGGTCCATTGAAATTTGTTAAAGCAATTCGCCAGCATTCTAAGGTTTCTGTAAAATCTGCAGGTCTCATTACTAACAAATTTGGTAGAGCTCTAAACGAGGCTAGATGCTCGATTGGCTGATGAGTAGGACCATCTTCGCCAACACCTATAGAATCGTGAGTCATAATATAAAATACTTGGAGCTGCATTAGAGCCGATAATCTAATACTAGGCTTCATATAATCTGAGAAAACAAAAAAACTTCCTCCAATTGGAACAAAACCCGATAGTGAGAGCCCATTCATTATTGCTGCCATAGCATTTTCTCTGACACCATAATGAAGGAAGTTACCGCTAAAATCGTCTCTGTTTATTGCTTTATTTTTTTTATTTTTTAAACCATTTGATATAGATAAATCTGCAGAACCACAGATTACTTTATCAGAACTGCTTAGTATTTCTTCGACTATACGGCCAGATGATACTCTAGTTGCTTCACTTTTCCCCTCTGATTTGCAGGATATTAACGACTCGATGCCTATTCTACTAGAATTTATATAGATCTTGTCTTTAACAGAAAGTTTTTCAAACTCGTTTTGCCATTCTCTATACAGAACTTTATTACGTTGCCAAGCCAAACGCCATAATTCTAATAATTCTTGGGGTATGAAAAAATCCTCGTCTTTTGCATGAATTTTTCCTTTCAATAATTTTATCTCATTTTTGCCAAGGGGTGCACCATGCGCCTCCGGAGTATTGACCTTAGTAGGCGCTCCTTTAGCTATTTGCGTACGACAAGCAATAAAATAAGGCTTATCTGATTTCTGGGCTTCCTGCAATGCTTTGTCAATTTGTTTAAAATCATGACCATCTATCGAATTTACTTCCCAACCAAGGGATGTGAATTTTCTTATATGATCTTCTGATACTGTGAGATTAGTATTACCGTCAATAGAGATTTCATTATCATCAAACAATACTATTAAATTATTGAGTCTAAGATGGCCAGCGAGAGAAGCTGATTCATAGCTTATACCTTCCATTAAACAACCGTCCCCTACTATACAATATATCTTGGGGTTATATGTAATATCACCCAGATATTGCTTATATTTTTTGCTAGCAATTGCCATTCCTATAGATGTTGCAAATCCTTGTCCAAGAGGCCCGGTGGTAGTCTCAATTGCAGAATAGATTTCGTGCTCAGGATGACCAGGAGTTTTTGAACTTAGCTGCCTAAAATTTTTAAGATCTTCAATATTGAAATCGGTATATCCGGCTAAATAATAGAAGCTATAGAGTAGCATCGAACCATGTCCATTCGATAGTACCAAACGGTCACGACCAAACCAGGATGAGTCGTTAGGATTAAATTTTAAAAAATTAAAAACTAATATTGTCATAATATCTGCCATTCCAAGTGGCATTCCCGGATGGCCTGACTTGGCTCGCTCTACACTGTCAACAGTCAGAACTCTAATACAATTACTTAGATCTAAGTACGAATATTTTGGATTTTTTGTAAACTTCATTATAATAACATTAAATTTTATGTTAAAAGATGAATAATCTTAAACTAAAACTATTAGTATGACAACAAAACTATATTCTCTCATAGCTGGTCTAAAAATTTTATTGAAACAATTATGGCTTTCAATTAGCTCAGTAGATTTTTACCAAGATGTATATAAAATATATTCAGGTTATGGTATTAAATATTTGTTCACTATATCATTTATTTCTACGCTAATTTATTGCTCCATTTTGCTAAGCGGAGTTATTAACTTCAGAAACTATTTTACAGCAGATAAAGAGTCGCAATATACTACAAATTTAGAGTATATTATTCAGCAATTACCAGACTTTAGGTATGACGGCACAAAAATCTACATAGAAGAAGATACGCCTTTATTTCTCTATAACAATGAGGGTAGCAAAATCGCGGTAATAGATCTTGAGAATAAATTAGATTATGATAAGAAAAATAAAATTCCAGTAATATTTACTAGTAGCAAAATCTTGATATCTTTTTTTTGGGATAAAAAAAGAATCAATTTTCCAGTTGAGTACAAAATATTGTTTGGCTCTGAACAACAAGTATTAACTAAATATATTGTAAAAAAACGTATTGGTATACTTCTTAATGATATCCAAAACTTATTTATTTATGTTTTGACTCCAATATTAATAATTTTTACTTTCATAGCTTCTTTAGTAAGAGCCTGCCTATTAGTTATTTTAGTCTATCTAGCAACTCAATTGCTTGAATTACCAGCTAAAATGAAAACATGTATTAGATTGGCCTTGTTTGCAAGTGGTGCACATACATTTCTAGCACCTTTGATTAGTATTATTGTCCCTGGTGGGGATAATGTTACTTGGATTATGCTACTGCTACCTAGCGTCTTGTTATTTTTGTCTATCTTAAAAATGAAAAACTCTAATTAAAAGCCAGCACGAAATAGATTTTTATCCAGTTTTGTATTGTAAGAATTTTGGCTATATCTACGATATTTCTTGTCTGTTTTCCTAGTATTATTGTTTAGCAAAGTTTTTATTGAATTGATAAGTTTTTACTACTATAACTTGAAATTCTTTGTAAATATAAAAACCAGGAGTTACAAAATATGACCTTCGATATAGATATTGCCATTTTTGTAGGATTTTTAATTGTTAATCTTGTAGTAGGACTA
>JBPBQH010000099.1:0-8580 GCA_050954685.1 Janthinobacterium lividum
GATTTTGCTAATATATTTTGCTGTAATATGGTCAGTTGATAGCTTCGCCATGCTTGGTGGACAAAAGTTTGAGGGTCCTAAGCTTGCACCAAAAATTAGCCCTAACAAAACTTGGAGCGGCCTAATAACCGGAGTATTAGCGGGAACTCTTAGTTCAATTCTTATTTATATGATAATGCAAACGCTTGACATAAGTCAGCAATTAGTCATAACTAAGACCAATTTAGTCATAGCTTCAATAATGATAGGTTTGACCGCTCAGTTAAGTGACTTATTTATTTCTTACTTTAAACGCAAATTTAAAATCAAGGATAGTGGCAATATAATACCGGGTCACGGGGGTGTTTTGGATAGATTCGATAGCATAATACTAACTGCGCCAATATTATTTTTGATGGTGATTTATTATGAATGATAGCCAAAATTTTTCTCTAAGACCAAAAATTAGCAGGAAGATGTTATTCAATGTTATAGTATTATTAGCACTATTTTATTTTATTTTTCATACTATTTATGGTGACCGAGGACTGATATCTTATTTCAAACTGAATCAAAAACTTGAGAAATATAATCAAGAACTTGAACATTTAAGAGCAGAAAGAGTAGAAAATGAGCATAAAGTTAGATTGCTCGAGGAAGGAGATAGAGATATACTAGATGAGAAGGCGCGTAATATTTTGGGAGTGGCTTTGCCGAGTGAGCAAGTATTTATCAGAAAAACCACAGAAAATAATTAAAGTTAGGAGGTAATTATAAAAGTTACAATTTTTGAAGGCGATTTACCAGATGATTTTGTTATAGAAGGAGATCTAGCCGTCGACTCGGAGACTATGGGATTAAAATTACATCGAGACAGGTTATGCTTGCTCCAAATTAGTAATGGTGATGGGAATGCTTATCTCGTAAGATTTACGGAAGGGAACTATAGTGCTCCTAACCTAAAGAAGATTCTGCTCGACAAGCATAGATGCAAGATATTTCATTTTGCCCGTTTTGATTTAGCTGCTATAAAAAAATACTTACAGATCGATCTCTGCAATATTTTTTGCACTAAAATTTCTTCTAGATTGGTTAGAACTTATACTGATTCTCACGGTCTTAAAGAACTGTGCCGTGAACTTCTCGAAATTCAAATATCGAAGCAACAGCAATCTTCATATTGGGGCAGCGATCAGTTATCCGAAGATCAGAAAGAATATGCAGCTAAGGATGTTTTGTATTTGCATAAAATTAAAGCAATTTTGGAAGCAATGTTACTCAAAGAAAATAGACTTACCATTGCGAATGAAATTTTTGCCTTCTTACCTACTCGTATTAATCTAGATTTAATAGGCTGGGATGAGATTGATATCTTTTCCCACTAAAGCTATTTAAGAAATATGGATTATTTCAATATAGCAGATAGAGTTATCAAGCAAGAAGCGCAAGCTTTGATCTTGCTGGCGGATAATTTGCCTCAAGATTTCCATAGGCTTGTCCAGTACATAATTAACTTTAATGGTAAAGTCTTTTTAACTGGGATTGGTAAGAGCGGATATATTGCTAGAAAAATTGCTGCAAGTCTCTCTTCAACTGGCACAGTTGCATTTTATATACACCCTGCTGAAGCTAACCACGGTGACCTGGGTATGATAACTAAGCAAGATTTAGTTATTGCTCTATCTGTCTCTGGAGAAAGTAGAGAATTGTTCAGTATATTAGATTATTGTAACGGTACAGCGATTAAGATTGCGGCTATTACTATGAAGCCTGAGTCCAGCCTCGCAATGCAGAGTGACTTCTTACTAAATTTGCCACTGACCAAAGAAGCATCTTTGATATCTGCGCCTACAACTTCTACTCTAATGATGCTAGCTATAGGAGACGCCTTGATGGTTGTTTTACAAGAAGCTAGGG
Source organism: Janthinobacterium lividum (assembly GCA_050954685.1). Lineage (GTDB taxonomy): Bacteria > Pseudomonadota > Alphaproteobacteria > Rickettsiales > Rickettsiaceae > JBPBQH01. The sequence continues at coordinate 1,897 of JBPBQH010000099.1, forward strand.
GGTTTTGTACTGAGAATTATCGACTGTTTCATCCTGGCGGTAAAATTGGAGCTGATCTCTTGAAAGTCAAAGATTTGATGAAAATTAATGACCAATTACCTCTCGTATACCCCCAAACATCTTTTAGTGATACTATTATCACTATGAGTGACAAAAGACTTGTCGGCTGTGCCATAGTCGTCGATAAGGAAGGAAGGCTAGTTGGTATTATATCTGACGGAGATTTAAGAAGACATATAAACGATGACTTTGATTTAAAATATGCTAAGGATATTATGACAACTCAACCAATTAGTCTACGGCCTGATCAATTGGCAATCGATGCTCTTGATATTATGCGCAAGAATAAAATCACATTTTTACCTGTAGTAGATGGAAATATGGTTACTGGAATTATTCATATCCACGATGTATTAAGTTCTGGAGTCGGGTAAAATGCTATTAGTGGATAATTACCAAAGAAACAAGGCTTTTCTCAAATATTTATATCTTATAGGAATAATTACGATTATTGCTCTAATATACAGCTTATTACAATCTACTAACAAGTTTATTGGTACAGGTGATGGAAATCTGCACAGTAATGCTCCTACTAAAAGCGTCGAACAAGATAATAATCAAATGATCCTACACAAATCAACCCTACTCGGCTTGACTAAAGATCTTGAACCCTATAAAGTAAATGCGCGTAAAATAAACACAATTTCTGAGGATCAATTTTATTTAGAAAAAATTGATGCCATATATAAAATAAAAGACCAAGAATTGCTATTTAATGCGAATACAGGTCTCCTCAATAATACTAGCAAATTAGTGAATTTAAAAGGTAACGTCAAAATTTCTTTAGACAACTTAATAATTTTTAGTGACGATATAAATATAAATCTAGTTACTAAGCAAATATCTAGTAATGATAAAATCGATATCTTTTACAAAAATTCAAAAGTAAAGGCCGATAGATTTACTTCCGAAGATAATAATGTTTTAGAATTTAAAGGAAATGTTCTGACTCGTATCAACATGTTAGATTTTTGAATCAGATAATAATTATGCTATGTAAATTTTTGAGAATCCAAGATGTATAAACTGACGATAAAGCTTTATCTATTGGTTGTTTTTTTCATCAGTACTGAGACTTATGCTCAGAAATTACCTAGTTCTGAGTTACTTATTAATTCTGATAATCTTACGTTTAATAAGCTTGAAAATTTCGCATTTTTTGAAGGCAACGTTGTTATTCATTTTGATGATATAATTCTTAAAACTAAGGTTATACAAATATTTTACAAAGAAGTTTCTGGCAAGAATGAGATTGATACTATTTTAGTACCAAATAAGGTAGCCATATTAAAAGAAAAAGATCAAACGATTATCACCGCTAATAGAGCAAAATATCTATCAAGTACCGATAAATTGACATTGGAAGGTAAAGTTACTATGCAGTGTAAAGATAATATTTTAACGACGGAGCAATTAGTCATTGTCTCAAAGCTATTAAAAATGGACGACGTGAGGAAAAAAATTGAGTAAAATAAGTAATTGCCTTGAAATCAGCCATATTTCAAAATCTTTTGATAAAAGAGCTGTTTTGGTTGATATATCGATTATATTAAGGCAAGGAGAAGTAGTTGGACTATTTGGCCCAAACGGTGCTGGCAAAACTACTTGCTTTAATATTATAGCAGGACTTATTAAACCAGATAGTGGTACCCTATTGATAGATAATCAAGATATGACAAATCTTCCAATGCATCTTAGAGCAAGAAAAGGAGTTGGCTATTTACCTCAAGAATCTTCAATATTTCGTGGACTATCAGTTCAAGATAATCTAAAGGCTATACTAGAAATTGTTGAGCGAGATAGAAAAATAATTGAATATCGCGTTGATAGTTTGTTAAATGAGTTCTCAATAAGTCACCTAAAAATGGCTTCTTCAACTACTCTCTCAGGAGGTGAGAGGCGCAGATTAGAAATAGCTAGAGCATTAGCATCAAATCCTAAATTTATGTTACTCGATGAACCATTAGCAGGCGTTGATCCAGTAGCAGTAGCAGACATAAAGTATTTAGTGTCGCATCTTAAAGATCGAAATATTGGTGTGCTAATAACTGATCATAACGTTCGCGATACTTTAGATATTATCGATCGCGCATATGTAATATATGAAGGGACTGTCTTAAGCCAGGGAACATCTCAGGAGATAATCTCTAGTCAAAAGGTTAGAGAAGTTTATTTAGGTCAAACTTTCCGTATGTAGATTATATCAATCTTAACTAACTTTAGATAGTCTCAATCCTATCTGAGCTGAATAATCTTGTGAAATCTAAAATTTCAGCTAACATAATTATTAAAACCTACGAACTGGATTGAAAACAATAATATAGATAAGTTACCATCTTATTTTACCTCTAATGTAATGAAGACAAAAAGCAACAAGAATTTGGCCTTAGCTCTAACATTTTTGCTCATTAGCATGATCTTGTTAAGCTTCGCTTCAGTTCCTATTTATAGCTTATTTTGTAAAGTCACAGGCTTTGGCGGAACCACGCGTCAAGCAGACAATCATACTTTAAAACAAGGCATAAGAAAAATAAATATAGAATTTGATGCGAACGTCAATTCCAATTTACCTTGGAAATTTGTACCTAAACAACGCAAAGTATCAGTGTTTACTGGACAAACAGCTTTAGTATTTTATGAATCAGAAAATTTGAGCAATGAAGACATAGTAGGAATTGCTATCTATAACGTAAGCCCTAATAAAGCTGGGAAATATTTTGTAAAAGTGCATTGTTTCTGCTTCGAGGAACAATTGCTCAAGGCTAAGGGAAGCATGTTAATGCCAGTATCATTTTTTATCGATCCTGAGTTTGATAAGGATGAGCAGATGCAAGATGTTGATACTATAACTTTGTCATACAGTTTTTTTAAAGTAGAGAAGAGAACTATAAAAAATATAACCAATTGATTATCTGAGTACTCCCTCTTTGAGGTATATAGATTCTTCCTCTAGCTTAATTTGCACTTAAAATCTACTGTAATTTAGCGGATTTTTGGTGAAAATATTACCCTAAGTCTACACGATAATATTACCAAATTGATGACTACAAGATTTAATTTTTATCAAAGCGCAAAGCCTGAAATCTGGACAGTTAGAACCGATTTTTTAGAATCATATTCTAATATTATTAAACACACTAATTTACCTAGCAGTTTTGGATATGTAACGTATGGACTCTAAAAATAAATTGTTTGGTTGGGACCATATTAGGAAAATTGATCAACCCACCTGGAGTATAATCCAGGAGTCACGTGTTTAATAGAAGATTTTGTGGTCAGTAATGATGATGATTGGCATAGTCTTGCTCCCAAATTATTACAAAGAGTGCATAGTGATCCTTTGGATTAACAAATTAAACAATTTACATTTATTGCACCCGTAGGGTATGTCCGTAGGGTATTTTGATCAAGAAAATGGTACTAAATCTAATAACTTGTAGAAAGAACTCTTTGCTTCAATAATTAGTGCAAGTTCTAGAAATTCTGTAAAATATATACCCCTAGTTTTCCACCAGAATCTTGAAGAAAGAAATATTGCTAAGCTCATAATTGGCGAACGTCACAAAGTGCCAGATTTTCTTAGTGAGTTACGAATATACAAAGTTGACTACTTTGTCATACCAAGAGACAATATTTCGGAGTATACGCAAAAACTCACATTGCTAAAAAGCTTGGGTCTTTGTCATAACATAAAGTGGACAACACCTACTTATAATAATTTGAATCAGCCTTTCTTCAATAATTATTGCATAAATTATATATCGGAAGAGGCACATATCCTATCCGTAAAAAAATACTTATGTAATCTCTTTTGAGCTCAATTATCAAAGTTGTCATATAGCATATGGTTAGGTTATTATCTTCTCTGATCAATGAACCAAATATGAAGAATAGCATTTTTGAGTACCAAGCTTTTGAAAATTTGTTGAAGCAACATAAGGAAAATAAATATTGGCTTCATTCTTGATTATAGAAATCTGTCCGAGAGAATTCAGTTAAGGAAATATTTATACTAAAGGAGTGAACTAAAAGTTAGCAAGCTTATATATAGAAAAAAATATTCGTATAACATCAGAGTCTAAAGTATCTTTCTTTTTAAAAGGGCAATAAACAAAAATCTTATGTTTTACTAGGCTATTAATTATAATATAGTTTTCACCTAATAAAAATTATTAACTAATGTTAAAATTTTTCTATATAAAATTTGCTAGGATCTCTAAGATCTATAACTTTGTAATTAGCGTTAAAGAGTTTATTTGCTCGATTTAATTCATCTAAATAATTTAGCGCGAGAACGAAATTTCTTTCAGGCATTTTGATAGTAATATTTTGTTCTAGGTTTAAATTCCAGCGTCTCTCACCATATCTCACTGCAGACCTAACCTTCTCAAATAATGCCGGAAAATTATTCAAAGTTCTTATTAACGCATCTGCGTAAATATTCGCATCAACCCCAACGAGGTGCGGTAGCTTCGAAAAGTTATCTGAAATTTTATTAGTGATTTTATGTCCCTCATCGTCAATAAGATATAACTTTTGGTTGATTTGCCAGATTGCTATAGGTATCCGCTCTAAGAGCTTTATATATATAGTACTAGGCAACTGACGTTCTATTACTGCTTTTTTAATCCAACAATTTTTTTCTATCTGTTCCTTTATCTCTTTAAGATTTATAGCAAATATTGGCGTTCCAGTGTCTGCATTGAGAGTTGATAATATGTCTTGACGATTGATGTTTTGTTCTCCTTCTATAATAACATTCTCTAGCTCAAATCCGATTTTTGCAAGGGACTCATCGAGGAAATTGACTAGGTCTCGGTTTATAAAACTTAGATAATTGGTGAAAAGGAGCAAACATAATACAAGAAAGGCTGCAATTTTTGAAAAATTTACTAGCCGATAATATATTAACGCGAAGTTCCTCCTCAAAGGAATATTAGTTTTTCTGGATTTTTTCTTAAAATTCTTAGATTTCATTCATCAAAACTAGCATTTTGTATGATTTCTTCAACTAGCTGATTATAGCTTATACCTCCAAAGGAAGCAATCTCTGGACATATTGACAAAAGAGTCATACCAGGGTGGGTATTTAGCTCCAGAATGAAAAAATCATTTATTTCTGTGTTGTATATAAACTCCACACGTGCAAGACCTCTACATTCTAAAAGATGATAAGCTTTCTCAGCTTGAGCCAATAGTTTATTGTATAAATTATGTGGAATAGGAGCAGGTAGAAGATGCTCTGCAAAACCCTCAGTATATTTAGTTTCATAATCGTAGAAGCGCTTATTTTTTAAAAGTTTTATTTCAAGAGCTCCTAAAGCCTTACCATTCAGGACGGCAACTTGCATCTCTCTACCTTTAATATAGTCTTCAATCATCACGCTATTGCCATATGGAAAATCGTAGTTAGAAAAACAAAAATCGTCTTGCTCCAAGATTATTTCAACACCTATACTTGATCCTTGGTTATGCGGTTTAATTACGTAAGGCCTAGGCAAAGGATCGCCTTCGATTTTATCATCCTTATTAATAATGAGAGATTTAGCAATTAGTATTCCTCCTGCTTCAAAAACTTTTTTAGAATTTTTCTTCGAGAAAGCTAGTGCTGAAGATAGTACACTACTATGAGTATATGGAATGCGGAGAATATTCAGAAGACCAGGTAAGCAACCATCTTCGCCATAAATACCATGTAAACAATTATAAACAATATCAGGCTTGATGGTTTGTAATATGTTAGCTATATCAATACCCATATCAACAAAGGTTACCTTGTAGTCATTTTCAATTAGTGCTTGAATGACTCCTTTGCTTGAAGAAATTGATACCTCTCTTTCTAAAGACATCCCAGCCCCAATCACTACGATATGCTTTTTGCCGCTGAAAGAATGCTGAGTTACTATAGATTTTTCCCTAAGAAATATTTGCTTATCCATGTCTGCCTATTCTTTTAATTTCCCACTCTAATTTAATACCACTTTCACTTAGCACTTTTGCTTGAACAAAATTACCTAGTTCCTCAAGTTCTTTAGCATTTGCTCCGCCATGATTTATCATAAAATTGCAATGGATTTTGGATATAGAAACATTACCAATTCTATATCCTTTAAGTCCAGCTTTGTCAATTAGTTCCCATGCTTTTAGGTTACCTGGATTAGCGAATGTGCTACCGCAAGTTTTTTCCTTTATTGGTTGAGTTTTGGATCTATTATCGCTAATCTGCTTCATAAGCATATCTATCTGATCTTGGTTTCCTCGATCCAACTTAAATAGCACACTTGTGACAATATAATCTGCTGGGAGATTGCTAGTCCTATACTCAAACGGAATATCTCTAGAATTTATTCGCAATATATTACCTTTAAAGTTTATTACTTCTATCTCTAGTATAATATCCCTAAATTCCGCGCCGTAAGCTCCAGCATTCATTACGACTCCACCTCCTATGGTGCCAGGTATACCAACTAAAAATTCGAGTCCTTTGATAGAATTGACTAAGCAAAATTTGGCCAAATTATAATTTAGGCAACCAGCACCAACTCTCAAAGTATCCTCAATCATTTCTATTTGAGCAAATTCGTTGCCGAGTTTTATTACGATGCCTTCAACACCACTATCCCT
>JBPBQH010000047.1:0-8501 GCA_050954685.1 Janthinobacterium lividum
GGCTCTCGTACTTCATCAAGTAAAGGGAATTTTTCACTTTCAATACCTACTGAGCACTGAGATATTATATTAGTGCTCTTTGTAATTTTAAGATCCGTCAGTAATTTTTTATCATCTGAATTTTGGACTACGAATGTCATCACTCTGTATTTATTCACTAACAAAATTTTTTTTACTACAATATATTTTATTAATTTAATAAATATATTCCTACTCATAAAAAGAAGGCCCATACCAAGAAAATTGTTGATAATTTTGGGTACATTGCATAATGCTCCCCCTATACTTCCATATAATATTGGCTTCATAGTAAAATTATGCAATATATGTGGCTTTTCTTCTCTCAAAATCCTTATAATTTTACTTAGTAAGGCAAGCTCTCCAAAAGGATTGATAGTGCTGCGTCGTATCCTAATAGGGACTATTCTGATTCCCTGTGCTGCTATTTTTTCTTCAAAATTGCTTATATTAGTTGCTAGTATAGCCTCATATCCTCTTTCTTGTGCTTCTAGAGCAATTGGCATGAGATGAGCATAAAAATGCCAATCCGTGTTGGCAAAAAAGAGTACTTTCTTCGTTGACATTTTTGCTAATTGGCTATAGATTTGGTTATCATATTTGGACTTGGAATATTCAAATTTTTATTTATTCTCGGCGAGTTTACCAAGTTCTAAAAATAAATCTACCAATAAACTTATGTCTAGATATTTAATTACTGGAGGAGCGGGCTTCATTGGCTCGCACCTAGCGAACTTACTGATAAAGAATGGCAAGCAAGTCACGATTATAGATGATCTCTCCACAGGAAGTTACGACAATATACCAAAAACTCCGAATATTAATTTTATCAACGATAGTATTTTAAATAAAACGTTGCTAGAAAAATCATTTTGTGATGTTAGTGGAGTTTTTCATTTGGCCGCGATAGCTTCAGTCCGAAAGTCAATTGATAATTGGTATTATAGTCACCAAGTTAATCTTGCTGGAACGATCAATGTTTTTCTGCATGCTGCTGAGCGAAATATACCTGTAGTATATGCTTCCTCAGCAGCCGTATACGGAGCGTCAAAAAACTTACCTCTTTCAGAAGCATCGCTCGCTAGTCCGCTTTCACCTTACGCAGTAGACAAATATATTTGTGAAATTCAAGCTAAAATTCTTGGTACCTTAAAAGGTCTTAAGTCATTTGGACTCAGATTTTTTAACGTCTATGGTGAAGGACAAAGTAAGGATTCTGACTATTCTGGTGTAATATCAATATTTAAGCAGCGAATCAATAGAGGGGAAAAACTTACTATCTTCGGTGATGGTGAGCAATGTCGCGATTTCATTCATATATCTGACATAGTGGATGCTATTTTGTTGGCAATGGATGCTACATCAAGTGAGGGGCCAGTTGCTAATATCTGTACAGGAAAACCTTATACGTTAAATCAGCTTGTCGAAATTCTATCGCAAATATCTTCTATAAGCGGTATCTTATATGAACCAAGCCAGCTAGGAAGTATCAAACTTTCGATTGGTGATCCTAGTCTCGCAGAGAAGATTATGGGTTTTAAGGCAAAACAAGATTTTAACACGAAATTGATTGAACTAATATTGGCTTGAGAGTTGATATTTTGTTAACGGGTAAGTATCATGGGCTTTAGTTCACTCGAACTAGAATTGTCTTAATTGGATTTTGTGAGCAGAATTTAATAGGAAATTTAGTATATTGCTGAGAAACATCATAATGGATTATCATTTAGGTTGTAGCATGCAAGCTGATTTGCAAAAGCCTCGACTCGTCAAGTATTTCTCAAAAAAATTAAGCATTTTCGACAGATTTTTTGAGTTAGGTTCTTCTTAAGTTTTTTCTATTGCTTGCAACATTTAATATGCATCTTCAGTTGTTTCTAGTGAGCAACTTCTTTTGTCACAAAATAGAGTAATGACGCCTGCATTTTTCAGTGAATCATTACTAATTTCTAATTCTTTGGCAGGACATTTTGCATCAGGACTAACGTTTATCTGGATGTCTGCAGCTATGCACAATTTATTATCAAAATTTATGGCTATAGTCTTACCAGAATCAGTAGCAAAAAAGTACCTATTCATTGGCAGTATTTCAACATCTTCCTGACCAAACCAATTAGCCCAATAATTGCTGTGGAAATTTGTTATAGGACGATCACTATAGATAGTAAGCTGTTGTTTTGAATTTTTGACGCCTATTATTTTTGAATGTATGTCAAATATCAAATCTGGCTTTGGCGAATAATTCATCAATATACAAGAAAAACCCATAATTAATATACCAGATACGCGCCAGGAGATATTCTGCCATAAGCATAGGCAAAGAAAGCCAAACATATAAACTATAAGACTTACAGGAGTGATATAACCGAAGTACCAAACCCTTCCAGGAAGTTGATTGGCAAAATTCGCCGATTTAATGATAATTTTTATAAAGAATCCTAGTCCTTCTAATGGAAATCTATCGAGCCCTAGAGGCATTAATATCACTGCCACAATAGCAAGAGGCATTAGAAAAAACGACATTATGGGTACTGCGATTAGATTCATAGGTATCGAATAAGTAGAGAAAATATAGAAGTGACTAATAACGATTGGTGCTGTTAATACACTCGCTAGGAAACTAGAATAAATATTAGATATTACATATAGTTTAATTGAAGCAAATATCCCTTTGGCATTCCCTATGACCCAACTATTTTTCAAATGAAATTGATATCCTGAAATTAAAGAAAATACGGCTATAAAAGATAGCTGGAAACTTGGTTGAAGGATATATTCTGGATTCATTGCTAATATTATTGCAGCAGCTATTGCAATAGAGCGTAGTGGATTTGCTCTCCTACTTAAAATCATAGCTATTATAGAAGTAGCGGTCATTAAAAAAGCACGAGTAGCTGCAATTTGCTTACCGCTCATCTCAAGATAGCCATAGCTTCCTGCTATAGATAATATTGCTGCGATAATCTTTATATTAAATTTGTATACTAAAAAGTTGGAAATATTGAGCACAAATCTGCTACTGATAAATAATATTATTGCAACTAGAGATAAATGCAAGCCTGAGACGCACAAAATATGGGATATACCAGCAGTTCGCATGTTTTTCATGACTTGCTTATCTATGCCTACACTTTCGCCAATTAAAATTGCAGCTGCAAAATTACCAGTAAGATTACCAAGAACAGTAATCAAACGATTATAGATAAATCTGCGAATTTCATAAACCTTAATTTTTAGCTTAAAATCCTTAGCTCTAGTAGTAATTGGCTCTGCCATAGCATAGCCAGTCGCACATATCTGAGCAAAATAAGAATGAAATCTGAAGTCATAGCCCCCTGGTATTATGCTTCTTAGCGGCGGTGATAATCTTGTTATTAGTGTAATTTTATCGCCAATCAATATTTCTTGCGAATATCTATGGGCAATTGTGACTTTTGCTTTTTGTAATTTATTAGAATTTTTCTTGATTATAACGTCTTTAATCACGACTTGTATCCCATTAACCGTTGGTTTAATTGATTCTACCTCCCCTTTTATTTCTGAAATATATGAGTTTTTAATTATCGATGTATTTAAACCGTCAGCTCGATATTTAGTAACTGCAATACCAATGGTAAAAAAAATTGCTAAATTAAGCCCAAATCTTAATATTATATTATCTCTTCTGAAGGTAATAGATAAGATTAAGTTTACAGCAAAAATTATAGCTATAAAGGAGGCACTCATTCCGTCGTGAACACCAAAATAAAAGATAATACCAGATATTGCACTCACGAAATACCATAGGCTAAGATTATGATATTCACAGAAGAGCTTTGCAGTAATATAATTTTTAAAAGCTAGAGGATATTTAAATAATGACATTATTAACGAGTTATATGTAATTTGCAACAAGCCGATAGTTGCTAGTGATAGGTCTCATAAGATCTTTGGACATTATTGACATTAGAGTACAATATCACAGTTGCAGGTCACTGGTGGTGATGCATACATCTGACATTAGAGTACAATATCACAGTTGCAGGTCACTGGTGGTGATGCATACATCACTTTTGCTGCTGTGATAAGTAAAACCACAATCTTTTCTAATGCGACTAAGACTGATTTGCAAACTCAATAATATAATTATACCAGTTTAATTTTACTCTTTTGCTCCAAAGATATACTCAAATATTATATTTGGTACTCTCTTGTAAAAATTCTCTCTGTACGTTCTGCAAAATTCATTAAAGAACACTAGACTATCATTTCGGCTCTTTCTATCAAGATGCTTGAATTATATTGAGAATTTGCATTCGTCAAATCTGAATAGGAAAAATTACAGCAGAAGCAAGTCCGTTGCAACTATAATTATACTATTTGGGTACAATTTTAACTTACAATATACGACAAATTTTTGATTTTCAAGATTAGTTGTGCTACAGCTGATCAACTGCGCTACTATAATAATAACAAAATCGAAGCATGCACATTTTAGTAATATAAGCATTACTGCTCAAGGTACAATGGCCTATTGAGTTTGTCAGGCAAAAAATTGTGCTATATAGTCAAAAAAAATAGCGCTTCCTGGATAAGAAATTTAGAGCTAGAAAAGTTTAAGCATCAACTTTGCGAGTAACAAGAATCTTTCTCTTAACTTTCAAGCTCGCAACGGTGTTTTTCGTTCTTTTCTTAGCTACGCTTTTCGGTGCAGCTGATTTTGCTACAACAACTTTTGATGCTTTGGTAGTTTTTGCTTTCATAGCTTTTGTTGAAACTAATTTTGCTGTAATAATTTTTGCCGGAGTCAATTTTACTTCGACTGGCTTATCTACACCGAAATGTTTATCAAGTAGTGTGACCATTTTTTGATCTCTATGTCCTTTATTACTACTACCAGTAACAATAGCAAGTAATGCTTTTCCTCCTCTTGATGCTGAAGTAATCAAGTTAAAGCCAGCTGGGCAGGTAAAGCCAGTCTTAAGGCCTTCAGCTCCCACGTAGTTGGCCATGACTCTATTATGACCACGAATTGTATTACCTCTAAATTCAAAGCTTGTTTGCGAAAACAAGGGATAAAACCTTGGATGATCTCTTTTGAGAGATAGAGACAATTTTGCTAAGTCGATGGCTGTAGTTTTCTGTTTTGGATGGTGCAGGCCAGAAGCATTTTCAAAATTAGTATCGTGCATACCTAGCTGTCTAGCTTTAGCGTTCATTAACTTAGCAAAATTGGCTTCTGAACCCCCTATTCCTTCTGCTAAAACTACAGCATCGTCATTAGCAGATTTCACTATTAAAGCATTAATTGCATCTTGCACGCTAATAGTTTCGCCCTCCTTTAGACCCAATTTACTTGGCGGCATTTTTTCAGCATTTTGAGACACATATAACTTTCTCTTTAGAGTCAGTTTGCCAGATTCTAGTGCCTCAAAAGTAAGTTTTAATGTCATTAATTTAGCTAAAGATGCTGGAAATACTTTGATACGCTCATTCTGAGCATGGAGTATTTCGCCAGTTTTGCTATCCATAACTAAGCTTGTTTGCGCTGAGGCTGGTATGCAAGGAGATGATTTCTTCTTAACTTTCGCAGCTTCCGCTATTTGCGTTGATGCAATAAATATTGTTGCAAGCAAGAATATTTTATTCATAATAGGGATATTCTTCTGCATAATTTATTATATCTCGTGATGGCTTGCATTTTATATTAAAACAAAACTTAGTTAATAAGTTAATCCACCAAGCGTTATATATTTACTTATAAATAAATTATTGTTTTGATGCAACAGCTTATATCTAAGGTTACGAAATAATTATAGATATAATAGTTTCGCTTTTATAGCCTTTGGAAATCTTTATTTTTTAAAATGCTATTTAGGTATACTAATAATAATATGCTAGGAATTGCAAGTATCATAGTAAAAATGAAAAAATTATTCCAACCTAACATAAGTATTAGAGTGCCACCAGAAGCGGTTATTGTATTGTTAGCAAGGCTAGCTAAACTACTTAAGATAGCATATTGACCTGCAGAATATTTTTTATTACATAAATTACTAATATAGGCTATCAAGGTTGCAGTTCCTACTCCACTGCCGAAATTTTCAATAGTAATTGCAATCATTAAGGCATCATTTGAGACTTCTTGACAATTTAACCAGATAAAGGCTATATGAGTAAGACTTTGGAAAATACCAGCAATTATTAGACTAATATAATTACTATATTTAAGCATCATAAAGCCGCCAGCATATGTGCCCATTAAAGTAGCAATTAATCCGAAGCCTTTAACGACTATAGCTATTTGCTCTTTTTTATAGCCAAGTTCTAAATAAAAGGGTGAACTAACTATACCAAGCATCGCATCGCCTAGCTTAAATGATACTATAATAATTAAAACCAAGAAGGCATTTTTTCTAGTTAGAAAATCTCTAAATGAATTTACAATCTCATTAATAAAGACTGTCATTGATAAACTTCTAGCAGGAGGCTCGCTCTTATCTTTCACTGATAGTAAGAAAAGCAATAAGCAAGCAAGGATTATACCAAGTATTAGAAACGCGCTAGACCAGCTATCTAAAAAATAAGCACAATACATAGCTCCGCCTCCTGAGACCAACATGCCAATCCTATAGCCAAGTACAGCATTTGCAGCAGCAATTCCTTGTGTACTTGAATCAAATCTTTCAATTCTAAAGGCGTCGAAATTAAGATCGAAAGTCGCCGAAAAAAAACCTAGAGCTATAATTAAAATATACAGTCCAGACAATGATTTTTGAGGCTCAATAATGCTAAGCAGCAGTACTGCAACGATAATACATGATGCACAAAGCATCATCCAACTTTTCCTTTGTCCAAACTTCCTAATAAAAGGTATTTTGACACAATCAGTTAGAGGTGCCCAAAGGAATTTGAGAGAATACGGTACTCTTGCAATAGCAAAAGTTGTAATTATTTCAATGCCTATACCGCATTCTTTTAGCCAAGTTGTAAGAGTTGAATAGATTATAGCCAGCGGCATACCGCTTAGTATACCTAGAATAAATATTTCGAATAGTTTATAATTCCTAAAAACGTTCATGATATGTCTTTATAGATAAAAATATATTATTAATTACAGTAAATGTATCTTAAATAATTTAACTCACGAATAATCCTTCCACTAATCGCTTAAAGTTCAGGCCTTTGGTGGTTTTAGATTCGATTATAAATCCGAAAATACTAAGGGCTTAGATATTATTATCTAAATATATGACACCTATGCTAAAATCTTTATTCTCGAAAACCTCACTTCCTACAGAAAAGTTTTTCACAAACTTTACTTGCGCTGCAGAAGTTACATTTTTGAGGTCAGAGACTATCTCATCACTTAAGAGCTGATTTTTTATTTCAATAAGTTCGATCGGCACTTTGATTGAAAGATTTTTCGCTGTTTTGAATTTTCTGATCCAATCTAATATTTGAATTAAATTTTCGACCTGATTAATTTTATGATCATTTACCTTCTCGGATAGTTGGGGCCATGAACCCCGGCTATGAATAGAACCTTCAGCATATAAATTTTGATATATTTCTTCTGTGATATGGGGCATGAAAGGAGCAAATAATTTCAGAATCACTTGAAATCCTTGATACAAAGTCAATATAGCACTATAGCGGCCTGGCGTACTCGTACCCTCCTCGTCATACGTTCTAACTTTTGTTATTTCTAAATAATTATCACAAAAGCTTTTTATAAAAAATTGTTCTACTAAATTCATAGCTGTAGAATATTCATAATCTAGCATCTCAGTCTTAACTTTAGCAGTAAGATCTATCAATTTATTGATCATCCATTGATCAGTAGGATGAAATATTTTATTTTGCAATTCTGATAAAAGTAGCCCTTTATCCAAATTATTTATCGCATCGAAATGAATACTAATAAATTTGGAAGCGTTCCATAATTTATTTACCAAGCGTTTGCCATTTTTCATTACGTCTTCAGAATAATGAGTATCGGTGCCAAGGTTTGAGGATGAGGACCAATATCTTATCACATCAGCACCATACTGCTCTAAAAGTCTTTCAGGAGTAACACTATTACCTTTAGATTTCGACATTTTGCTACGGTCCTCTGCTAAACACCAACCACTAATCATGATATTTTTCCATGGTAAAGTGTCCTGATGCAGGTGTGCTTTTAACAAAGTATAGTATGCCCACGTCCGTAGGATCTCGTGAGCTTGACTTCTTAAGTCGGCAGGAAAAAGTTGATGGTGACGCGCCTGATCGTGACTGAAATCTTCTGATATACCATGAGAACTGAGTTGCGGAGTGAGGGCGCTAGTGGCCCACGTATCCATTACATCAATATCTGGTTCTACTTCACTAGCCTCGTAACCTAAGGGCAAATCTTCTAGAGGATCCACTGGTAATTGGCTTGGATGTGCATATATAATTTTGCCTTCTTCACCTGACTTTTTAGAATACCAGACTGGAAAAGGCACACCAAAATAGCGCTG
>JBPBQH010000100.1:0-8484 GCA_050954685.1 Janthinobacterium lividum
GAATCACCTGTTTTTAAACATGGGCAGTATATCAATTATACTACATTATTACAACTTGCTAGCAGCAATATGTAGGTAAGCATATAAAAAGTAGATAATTAAAAGACGCTAAAATGCTATACTTGACTATACCAATAATACATCCAAAATAATAGTCAACTATGCTCAAATTTTTACCCGATAATTCTAATTATTTTTACCATGCAATTGAAGCAATCAAAGCGCAAATGGGACCGCTAAGGTTCTCCTCGATGATGATGCTAGAACTGTTTGAAAATAAAAATAACCCTCTTTACTCGTCCGATTATGCAAAGCTGATTAGAGCAAGTCTAGAGATGTCAGAGAGAATAACTAGGGAATATAAAAAGCCTTCTTTCAATATTAGAAACACTGTAATTGACGAAGTAATATATAAAGTTGAAAAGCAATCATTACTAACAAAGTCTTTTTGTCGCTTGCAGCATTTTGTCAAAATAGGTTTTCCTAAAATACAACCTAAATTACTTATAGTGGCTCCTATGGCTGGGCATCATGCAACCTTACTAAGAGCAACCATACAGGATACTTTACCTTTTTTTGATGTATACATAACAGATTGGGTAAATGCTAATCAAGTGCCCCTCGATGCTGGTAGATTTGATATGGATGATTTCATTGATTACACTATAGAATTCATCAAATCTATTAAAGAGAATGTTCATGTATTAGCTGTCTGCCAACCAACTGTCCCAGTTTTAGCAGCAATCAGTATAATGTCAGCAAATAATGATCCTCAATTACCTAAATCAATGATTTTGATGGGGGGGCCTGTTGATGCTAGTAAGAACCCTACTATTGTAAACAACTTCGCCACTGGTAAAAGTTTAGAATGGTTTGAAAAAACGGTGATTGCTACTGTTCCTCCAAACTATCCTGGATATAAAAGACTTGTATATCCAGGCTTCCTGCAGCTTGCTGGTTTCATGAGCATGAATCTTGAGCGCCATACGCAATCACACATAAATATGTTTAAGGATCTTATATCTGAAGATACTGAGAAAGCTGAACACCAGAAAAAATTCTATAACGAATATTTTTCAGTTATGGATCTTCCTGCAGAATTCTATTTACAAACTATTAGAGAAGTATTTCAGAATTTCTCTCTAGCAAAAGGTAAGCTTGTATCGCGGGATAGAAATATAGTACCTTCAAAAATTGTAAAATGCGCAATAATGGGTATCGAGGGAGAAAAAGACGATATTTCTGGCATCGGACAAACCGAAGCTGCCCTGAATTTATGTTCCAACGTTCCAAGTTCAATGAAAAAATATTATCTACAAAAAGAAGTAGGCCATTATGGAGTCTTTAGTGGAAGCAAATTCAGGCAATTCGTAGTGCCTCAAATCAGAGATTTTATATATAATCTTAAGTGAAATTATTAAAAACTTAGTCCTTAAAAATTTGACTTAATTTTGAAAAGGATGTATTAAAAGTAAGATCCATCTACCTCAAGTTTTTACTATTACATATTAAGTAAACATAATGCCTACATCTGAAACTATAAATGATACCATAAATATGGTTGCTGCTAATAACCAATCTTCTATCATCTCGATGATTACGTCTGCAGACCTCATGTCTAAATCAGTAATGTTGATACTTGCTATGGCGTCAATATGGTCTTGGACAATAATATTTGAGAAACTTATGAGTCTTAGTAAAGTAAAAAAGAAAATTAGAGAATTTGAAATTTTTTTCTGGTCTGGTCAGGCTCTCGATCAGCTATACGAAGCAGCAAGACAAAAAATAGATAACCCATTATCTGCTATATTTATTAATGCTATGAACGAATGCAGAAGGAATGACGGTGGTAAAACAAATACTGACGGCTTATTGAAAATAGGTCAAAAAGACAGAGTGTTTCAAGGCATGAATTTGATGAGAGACCGTGAGGTGGAGAAACTAGACAAAAATTTAGGATTTATAGCTATAGTAGGATCTAATGCGCTGTTTGTTGGGCTTTTCGGTACTGTTTGGGGAATTATGCATAGTTTTCAATCTATAGCTAGTTCTAAAAACACTAGTTTAGCTGTCGTAGCTCCAGGAATAGCAGAAGCACTACTTGCGACAGCTATAGGTCTTATTGCGGCAGTTCCTTGTGTTATTTTCTATTCCCATCTTATCTCGCAAATAAATTCTATATGTAATAGGATAGATAATTTTATTGGTGAGCTTAACTCTATTCTCTCAAGAGCTATAGATGAGGGGAAAATTTAAGTGGCTATTAATCTGACTAAAAATAGTTTTTCGCGCCGTCGTAGAGCGACTTTAACTAGTGAAATTAACGTTACTCCTTTAGTTGACGTTATGCTAGTACTCTTAATCATATTTATGGTTACTTCACCCATGTTAGTATCTGGTATTAGCGTTGATTTACCTGAAACCAAATCAAGCCCCATATCTGGTCAAGATGAGCCGCTAACTATTACTATCGATAAAAATAGTAATTTATATATACATGAAACTAAGGTTGATCACCTAGATCTTGCCAAAAAATTAGCTGCTATTACTAAAGAAAAGAAAGATAGTAGAATTTTTGTGCGTGGAGATAAAAACATCGCCTACGGCGAGATCATAAAAGTTATGGCTGAGATCCATTCTGCTGGCTATACTAAAGTCGCTCTTGTCTCTAATATTAAGTATAATGAAAAATAGTGATAATATATATCCCTACCTGATTTTTTCAATTATTCTTCACCTATTGGTAATTTATTTGTTTTTCTTTGGTATTCCCCACTTGCAAAGAAATAATATAGCTGACCACGAGCAAATCATAACTTTTGAAATGCTAACTGTTAGTGATACATCAAACGTTAAAAATCAACAAAAGCAACTTGGACAACCAGTGCAAAACGAACAAGCAAAAAAAGTACAAGAAACTCCGTCTATCATTTCTAAAGAAAAAGCTGTGGACATATTAGAAGAGAAAAAAACGAATGATCATAGTGACGAACTTGTTGATCTAGAAAATAAAAAACCTGAAGTTAAGAACATAGAAGATCAAAAATCAGAAAGCAAATTAAAACCCGATACAATTTCAAAAATTAATAAAATAGCAGTAGAAAATAGAGAAAATGCTAAACAAGAAAATTTGGAAGATATCAAGCCAAGACCTAAAGAAGTAGCAAAGTTAGAAAAAAAGGCCTCTAAGCCCACAGTTCCAAATAGCAGCGATCTAGATTACCTACTTAAAACTCTAGAAAAGTCTTCTGATGGCAAAGAAGTTAAGTCAGACAAGTACTCGCGTAGTGATTCTGCCAATAAAAAAGAGTCCAAGGGCCAATTTAATGCTATGCTTTCGCTCTCAATTAGTGAACAAAATCTAATCAAAAACCAAATTCAGAAACATTGGAACATACCTGCAGCTGCTCAGAATCTGGATGAGGTTGTAGTGACTATTAAAATTAAACTCAATAAAACTGGTGAAGTGTTAGAAGCTGAAATAGTTGAAAAATCATGTAAGAATATATCGCCATCAATATGTCAAATCCTAGCTAATAGCACCGAGAGAGCTGTTTGGCAAGCAAGCCCTATTGTGAATTTGATCGCAGACAATTATGATAAGTGGAAGGAAGTTAATCTTAGTTTTTATCCCAAAGAGATGCAATAAGGTTTAATTTTCAGGCTTTGGCTTAATATTATATATTATCTATTTATTTGGTAAGAACAATGATTAGCGTCGTAAGCTTTTATATGATAATAACAAAATTATATCGTCAACAAACTAAAAAATAATTGGAGTACCCGAAAGATGATGCGCGTTAATTTATTTTTATTATTAGTTATTTACTCAGTGAGAATTTTTGCTCTAGATACAATTAATATTAATCGGGGACGTGCTGATGCAATACCTATATCAATAAACCATTTTGACGTAAATAATACTAGTGAAAAAATTGTAGCTAACAACATTACTACAGTTATCAATTCGGATCTAAAAAATTGCGGTTTATTTAGGCCAATTTCATCTTCATCTTTTATAGAAAATAATCTGGGTATATACCATAAACCTTTGTTCGCTGCATGGAGACAGGTTAGCAGCAATTTTTTAATGAATGGCCAACTAAAGAAAATATCAGCCAACAAAGTTGAAATAAGTTTTATAGTATGGGATATTATACTTGAGAAAAGCATTATATCTGAGCAACTAGAGGTACCAGCTAACTTATGGCGCAGGGCTGCTCACAAGATAGCTGACAAAATTTATGAAAAAATAACAGGAGAATTAGGATATTTCGATACAAAAATTGCTTACGTGTCTGAGACGGGCAGTTTTCTAAAAAGACAAAAAAGCATTGCGTTGATGGATTATGATGGAGCAAATCATATATTTCTGACTACTGGTAAGAATTTGACATTAACCCCTCGCCTCTCACCTAAGGCAGATATAATGCTGTATCTATCTTATGTAGATAGGCATCCTTACATCCATCTAAAAGACTTAAACACTGGTACTGATGAAGTCATGCAGATCAGATATAAAAATAAGCAGCCTTATATTCATCTGGGCAATAATATTTTTAAGAGAGGTAAAGTAGTTATCACTTCAGAGATGATATTTGCACCTCATTTCTCACCCGCTGGAGATAAATTACTAATCTCTATAGCCAAAGGGGGTTCTACACACATATATAAAGTCGACTTAAAAACTTTAATTAACTACAAAGAAGCTCAATTAGCAAAGCTCACCGAAGGAAATAGTATAAATACATCTCCAAGTTACTCACCTGATGGATCGCAAATAGTATTCAATTCAGACAGAAACGGCTCCGGACAGTTATATGTAATGAATTCCGACGGATCGAATGTTCAGCGCGTTAGTTTTGGTGGCGGTAGATATGCTACACCTAGTTGGTCTCCTACAGGTGAGAATATAGCTTTTACCAAAATGACCAGAGGCGAAGGATACACGATAGGGGTAATGCGTACAAACGGTAGTAACGAAAGAATTATTTCTAGTGGGTTTTTAGTTGAAGGACCAGTATGGGCGCCAAATGGTAGAGCGATAGCCTTTACAAGAAGCACACAATCAAGAGGAAATGTTGCTGGAAAAAGCCGCATATATTTTATAGATATTACTGGTAATCATGAGTATGAAATTCCGACTCCTAAAGATGCTTCTGATCCAGAATGGTCGAGATTTCTACAATAATAAATTCTAAGCTGAATTTATCTTTGTAATGACTTAGCATATAGCTATTATACGGATCATAATAGCTATAAATTATACTTTAACAGGCATAATAACAAAGCTATCGTTATGCCGGTCGGCGACCTTGATTAGCACTGGGGAACTGGAATCATTGAAGTAAAATTCGACTATTTCATTTTTCAAAACACTTAATACATCCAACAAATATTTCGGATTAAATCCTACCATAATATTCTCTTCTCCTTGATAGGAACAGAAGCAATTTTTATCTTGAGAGTAATTCAATACCTCTTTTGCAGCTCCTTTAGCTTCACCGGAGGCAGTAATTTGGGTTTCGTCTTTATTCAAGCATATTTTGATCGCCCTGAATTTATCGGCAGTAACTGTTGCTACCCTTTCAATCGCTTCTTGAAGATATTTACTATTAACCATAAATTTGTTAGCATTATTTGTAGGAACAAATGCCTTGTATTCGGGAAAAGTGCCATCTATTAATTTCGATATCATTATAATATTGTTACATACGAATTTGACCTTGTTAATTCCTAAAAAAATCTCAATTTCTGAGCGTATGTTTTTGGAATCTTTAATAATTTTAGAAATTTCTGCAACAGTTTTACGTGGTAATATTACACCAAATTCTTTAGTATTAGAATCTAGGGATATATAAGAAACTGATAATCTATGTCCATCGGTTGAAGCAGCTATAAATTTATTATCTTCAGCGTGCAGATATATACCATTTAGATGGTATCTACTTTCTTCCAAAGATATAGCAAATTGGGTATGTTCAATGATTCTAGACAATTCGCGACATGAAATCTTTAAACTAGCTTCAGTATCTATATTTTCCATACTAGGGAACTGCGCCACAGGAAGAGTAAGTAATCTAAAATCACAATTCTTGCCTATTACTTCGAGTTCTTCACTAATTGCAGATTCTCTTAACTTAATTTCTTTATCAGGAATTTTTTTAGCTATCTCAGTTAGAAGTATTGTGGAGACTGTGATTTTACCGTTACTAAGTATATTTGCACCAATTTTTTGGCTTAACATAATATCCATATCTGTAGCTATTATTTCTAAGAAATTATTCTCAACAGATAATTTAATGTTGCTAAGTTCACTAATTATATTTCTTCGCTCAACTACAGAATTCGCGAAAGTAAGAGCGTGAGCAAGTTCCTTGGTTTCAATTATTATATCTAATTTGCTATGTTCTTGGTTCATATTTTAGTTACTTTATATATATTTAAAAAATAATGACTGTTCGGTTATAAAAGTCTAATTCTGCAGTATTCTAGTTAGAAGACTCATCTCTTCTTGAAAATCAGTATTAGTTTCTATCAACTTCTCGATGTTTTTTATCGCATGTATAACAGTAGTGTGATCTTTTTTACCGAACTTCTTGCCAATATCAGCTAAACTTTTCGGAGTTAGAGTTTTAGATAAATACATGCCAACTTGGCGAGGTCTAGCTATTGAGCGTATCCGCCTGGTGGAAGACATATCTGAAACTTTAATATTGTAGCGTTCTGCTACTTTTTTCTGTATATCTTCGATAGTAATTATTTTTTCGTTAGATCTTAATAAGTCACGTAGTATATCTAGAGTACTTTCTAAAGTGATATCTTTCGATACTAGAGTTGAATGAGCTATTACTTTATTCAAAGCCCCTTCTAGTTCCCTCACATTTGAAACTATTTTAGTTGCAAGAAATTCAATAACATTCTGCGGAATCTGTATATTCATTTGTTCAAGTTTTGATTCCAAAATACCTAGTCTTAATTCATATGTAGTACTATGCACATCTGCAACAAGACCCCAACCTAGACGAGATTTTATTCTGTCTTCAATATTATCGAGATCGGAGGGTGAGCGGTCGCAGGATATAATCATCTGACGATTATTGTCTATAAGTGCATTAAAAGTATGAAAAAATTCTTCTTGAGTACTATCTTTGCCGCAAATAAATTGTATATCATCGATCATTAATATATCAACAGAGCGAAATTCATCCTTAAAAGACATCACATCTTTATTCCGTAATGCCTTAACGAATTGGTACATAAATTGTTCAGCAGACATATAAATAACTTTCCTCGAAGGATTAGTTTGCTTTATATACCAAGAAATGGCATGCATTAGATGAGTTTTTCCAAGCCCCACACCACCGTAAAGAAAGAGAGGATTAGATTCTGATACTGCTGACTTTGACTCCGCAACAGCTCTTGCTGCTGCATATGCTAATTCGTTAGGTCTACCTACAACAAAGTTTTCAAAAGTAAAACGAGCATCTAGAATAAAAAAGATATTAGTAAAATTTAAGTCGCTACTATCTAATAATTCATAGTCTGTACTCAAATTGCTTTGTTCCTTACGATGTTCTTTCGTAATTATATCTATGGTTATAATACTTGAATCATGACTTTGGAAGAATTGTAATATAATCATAAGATAGTTGGATTTTATCCAATCTCTGATAAAATTTGTTGGCGCCGAAAGTATAACGCTTCTCGTTGACAACTCTAATAGATTAAGCTTACTAAACCAGCTTTTATATAGAGCCTCACCATAATGTCTATCTAAATCTTGGTTAACTAAATCCCAGATTTTGTTATGATATTTAGAGCCTTCTGCGCTATCTAGCTCGCTGTCAGACATTTTATTTAAAAACTTTGCCATGGCAAATTATTATATTTCCATCCTTTTCCACTAACATTGCCCTCAGTGCCATCTATAACATTGTAGCAATCTAAATATCCTAAACTTTTCACAAACTCAGCAGCTTCAAGAGATCTAAATCCTGACTTACAAATGAAAAATAAAGCTGCTTTTTTGTCTTTTATTTGAGAATTAATACTTTTCTGGAAATCGCTATTTATTTCCATAGAAGGGAAGATTCGCCAGGGTAGAAGTAATAATCTGAAACTATCATATTCTGGAATGCCGTAATTCTTCCACTCACCTTCGCTCCTCACATCGATAAGTTTCGCGTTATTTGTTAACTGTAAAGTTTTGGCGGCTTCTATAGAAGTTATATTTTTGATGACCATGAACTAAATTATGTTAAAAACTAGGGTTTAAATAGTGTTAGATTCCAACAAAGAGTTGGAATTTTTTTTGTAATGAGCTAAAATATTTAAAGTTAGCTATTTTAAGGATTAGTTTTCAATACATCGAATACTAAACCAAATTGCCTTCAATAGGTTACTACTCAAAACAAATAATATTATTGATATAAATTTTTTGCAAGGTTTTTAAAAAAAATGATCGGTGACAAAAGGGAAGCT
>JBPBQH010000003.1:0-8376 GCA_050954685.1 Janthinobacterium lividum
AGGTTTTTGGGTAAAAACCACTTTTCGACTCTTGTTATAAATTATTCTTCTATGTTTCGTAGATTTTTCATGGACAGTCGGTAATTTCGATGCAGGAGTGCTAAAACTCTTTTCTATTGCTTGATTCATGTCTCTTGAAAAAATTTCTTTCTCCGGCATTTTAAGTGGCTTGCTATATTCCTTGGCTTTAGCTTTTAATATTTCTAACACTTTGGTCTGACGGGCTTTATTATCTGTTACACTGCCTTGCGCAACTTCAGAACCAGTAAGTTTAGAGAATTCACTCTCGATTATTTTCTTAAATTCCTCTTTATTTGCTGGTGATAACTTGCTTTTATTCACAGATTCAACTAATTGAGATTGTGCGTTAAGTATTTTCTGAACTTCAGCAATATGCTCGGGATTATCTTTTTTACTTATTATATCTTCAACTGTTTTTGAACTAAGATTCGGTTTTTGTAAATTTTCTTTCGAAATTCCTACTTCATTTGCTGGTGATAGCTTGCTTTTATCCACAGATTCAACTAATTGAGATTGTGCATTAAGTGTTTTCTGAACTTCAGTAATATACTCGGGATTATCTTTTTTACTTATTATATCTTCAACTGTTTTTAAACTAAGACTCAGTTTTTGCAAATTTTCTTTCGAAATTCCTACTACATTTTCAAGTTCTGATATTTTTTCAGCTAAAACATATTGTAGCCTAACAGTCTTGTCTTGCTTTACTTCGGCAATTTTACTTTTTAGTGAATCAATATTCTTTTGTAAATTCTGAACTTTGAAGGAATCCGCAATCATAGTTGGTAAACCCGAAAGTTTGAGAGTAATTCCTACTATTGGCACTTGAGTAGCAATAACACCTACTATAGCATTAACTCCCGCTGTTACTATCCTATCTGAGACAGCAGGCGTAAAAATGCGGTCCATAGATTTTCTGAATGCAAGCACACCTTCCAATACTTGCACAGCTCCACGAACTACTATAGAGCTATACACTAATTCGTTGGCCTTATTAGGCGCTTCACTTAGTTTTTCTATTAATGAATTAATTGGTCTTACAATTTTTTGATTGAAAATAGCTAAGATATTGTTTTGAGTCCTCTTATCATGGTTAGCTTTGTCTAAAGCTTCTTTGAGTGTTTTTACAGCATCTGTAAAATATTGAGTAGTAGGACCAGCTATATTAGTTATCTCTTGTCCTACTTTTCTGAGCATGTATGAACTTGAATAAATCGTGAAAGCTGGAACTAGTAAATCATCACTTAAATCCGTTGCGGCCAACTTGCCGTCACTTAAAGTAACTAAATATCGAATTTGTTCTTCTTTGCTGAGTTCTTTAAAATCATCTTCGCTAATTATTGAAGATCCCGCTATCAATTTATCCTTTAGAGATGATAGCATGGATGTCGGTTTAGTCGTTGAAGGTATTGGCGTAGGTTCAGTCATTGTGTTAACTCAAAATTGAAATAATACTTTAATATTAAACTAATCATGTATTTAGCAAAATGATTTAATTAGTTGGCTTGCCCCCTCTTAGCATTTTTGCTATAATACGTGCCAGCTTTATCACATCAAGTTTAAAGTTTAGTAAGATCATTTCATAGCTCTTGCAGTTAGGAGCAAATTTTTTTAACATCAAATTTTAGGAAGAATCATGAGTAAATTGTTCACCTTAATAGGTATTACTTTATTTAATTGCCAGATTATGGCAATGGATCTGCAAGAAGCTCTTGTTAGTGCTTACAACAGTAACGAAGATCTGAAAGCTTCGAGGAGCAATTTTTTATCTAGCATAGAGAGCTCACCTCAAGCGATATCGGAGTTCCTACCTGATATATCCGCATCAATGAGTGAGAATAAAACTAGGCAGACTAACAGAAGCCGCTATGGTAATACAGGAGCTACAAGTAAAATTGATAATTTTGAAAAAAATATATCCATAAATCAATCAATATTTAACGGTGGCGGTAGCGTTGCTAGATTAAAAGCTGCCCAATCAGACTTTAGAGCTGCAAGAGGACAATATTACGTTAATGAACAGAAAGTTATTCTAGCAGCAATTCAGACATATTTGAATTATTATGAAACTAAAGAGAAATTCAATATTACTGCAACTAGTGTTAATAGTAATAAAAAACAACTAGAAGCCGTACAGGAAAAACTTAATGTCGGTGAAACTACCGGAACCGAAGTAGCCCAAGCAAAGGCTGCACTATCTAATGCTGAGACAAAAAAATTATCAGCTTATGCAAATTTTCAAGCAGCTAGAGCTAATTTTGTACAAACTTTTAACATTGAACCAGAAAACATTACAATACCTATAATACCTCAAGATTTACCTAAGACTTTTGACGACTTTTTAGCAAAATCACTTGAGAATAATCAAACGATTATAGCTGCTAAACATACAAGAGTTGCTTCAAAAGCTCGTGAATTAGGCGCCAAGTCTGCGCTTCTACCTACTGTAGGCCTTAGCGTTGCAGGACGAAGGAATTTCTATAATCCTGAGAATCCAAATACTTCTAGCCAAAATAACAGCGACGTTACTGCCTCGCTATCCGTAAATATCCCGATATTCATTAAAGGGGGTGCTGCATATTCTAATATCCGACAAGCAAAAAATAGCACGCGCTCTAGTGTGATTCAGCTAGATTCTACTATTAAACAAATTAATGCTAGTTGCATTACTAGCTGGGAAAATTTTAATACGGCAAAGTATAGTATTACAGCTGCAGAAGAGGGGGTAGAAGCTGCACAAATAGCCTATGATGGTACTATGCAAGAAGAACTATTAGGATCTAAAACTATTGTTGAAGTACTAATCGCAGAGGATGCTCTAAATCAAGCTAAAGTTAATAAAGTAGAAAATACAACACAATATATTCTAGCTGCATATCAAATTAAGGCTTTAGTCGGGCAATTGACTGCCAAAAGCTTAAAGTTAAAAGCAAAATATTTTAGCCCTGAAGATGAATTGAAAAAAGCTAAGATAAAAGTTGTTGGATTTTAGATATGAAAGATAGCAAAAAAACTCAAGATATGTCTATTGAAGAAATTCTCAAATCTATCAGAGGCATAATTAGTAAGCGTGAAGGCGCCAAGGAAGTTCTATTAGATGAGGACGAAAACGAAGATATACTTGAGCTGACTGAAGTTATTGAAAGCATGAGTGATCCTGCACCAAATGACAGCCAGCAACAGCAAAACAACAAGTCCTCGAGCAATGAACCTCTGATATCTGAATCTACTTTAAGCGAGACATCGAATTTCTTTAAACAGTTTGCAAGAACTGCTAGAGCTACTGCTCAAGAGACCAAAAAAGTGAAATCTCTTACCATGGAAGAGATGGTAGCTCAAATGATGCGGCCTCAACTGAAAATATGGTTGGATAAAAACTTACCTTTATTAGTTAAAGAATTAGTTGAAAAAGAAATAAAGAAATTAGTTGAAAATATTGATGGCGAAGAATGAAAGAAAAACCAATCACTTTTGTGAAAACTTCTTTACTAGTCGGTTGCTTGCTTTTTAATGCTCAAATCACAGCTTCATCATCCGATTCTCCTCCAACTTTGCCTTCACCTGAAATTACCATAAACTCTCCGTACGCAGGAGCTAAGCAGAAAAAAACTGATGACTCAATATCGTTCATAAATAAAATTAAAAAGATTTTTGGTTTTAAACAGTCAACTCTTTTGAAGAAAAAAGATAATAAAGAGAATAAATTTTCAGATGAACCTTTAGACAAAAGATTATCTGGGGAAGCTGGAAATCACGACGATGACGAAGACGAAAATGAATCCTTTATTGATACAAAACATATAAAAATTCCTCGAATAGACCACGTTGACAGCATCAATACAGACGAAATTCCAAAAGAGCTAAAAAGTACAAAAACTTCTGAAAGCAGTGACAATAAAGCAAAGAATACCGCACTAGTTGAAGATAGCGCCAATACAAGTATTAAGAAAATAGATAGTCCTCAAAATATCTCAACAGCTAATACTGACAGCCTTGCTGAAAATTCAACCAAGAACGATCAAATCAATAGCTCTCAAGAAACTAGTGCACTAGCACATTCTAAACCTATTGCCACCTCACTGAAAATTAATGAGCCAAGCCCAAAGGATCAAGATCAATCCACTATATCCGAGATTAACTCTTTACTTAAAGAAGTATCAGGTAATAAAGTAACAGAGCCTCAAGTTCCAAGCGTAACGGTCACTCACCAGGAAGCTCAACAAAGATTAATATCTAAAATAATAGTCAAAGATCAAACGAATAAGAGTAAATCTAAAAATAGTAATAACAAATCTAACCTTAGTAATAATAATCTAGATCATGTTGCAGCAAATAAGGCCAAACAAAAACCAAAAAACGTTAGAAATAGCATAAAATCAACGCATAATCAGCCCGTCGTTACTTCATATATTCATGATAGTAATAGTGATAAATTATCCGATCAACAAAACAAGTTTGTCGTAGATGAAGCTAAAGTCCTATTACTTCCAGATGAAGATATAGTCTTAGGTCAAATTACTGAGAGTGCAAAAATAGATTTAATGGACTTGTCGTCGTATATTAAGCTACTCGAACTAGACAAAGACCAGCAAAAGAGACAACATCAAAAGGAAATAATAAATAATTTTATAGCAACCTATGACAAAAATTTTGGAATGGATGCTATTTCGCTCTCCGAAGCAGTAACAGAAGCATTCGATGCTATTGAAAAAGATAATTTATCGCAGCTAAGAGTACTTATAGACAATTATCCATTGCTAAGGGTGGTCGATGAAGACGGAGATACTCTTATTCAAAACGCCATATATTTAGATAATTATTTCCTTACTAAGTTCTTAATTATGAGAGGAGTCAACTTATCTTCCTTAGATTATCAGAAATACTCTTCTCCTGAAATTAGTCAACTCCTAGAAAGGGCTGGGGTTAAATAAATAATATTTAATAAGAATATATTATTCATCACCTATTCTAAGAGCTGCAATAAAAGCAGATTGAGGAATCTCAACGTTGCCTACACTACGCATTCTCTTTTTACCAGCTTTTTGCTTATCAAGTAACTTCCGTTTACGACTGATATCGCCGCCGTAACATTTAGCAAGCACGTCTTTGCGCATAGCTTTTACAGTCTCTCTAGCTATTATTCTACTACCTATCGAAGCCTGAATAGCTATCTGGAATAATTGTTGAGGAATCAAATCCTTCAAACGTTTGCATAATTCTCTACCACGATATTCTGCCCTCGTACGATGAACAATAGTTGAGAGAGCATCTACTGGCTCGCTATTTACTAATATAGAAAGTTTTACTAATTCGCTTACCTCATAGCCATCCATGTGCCAATCGAAACTAGCATAACCTTTAGTGCAGCTTTTTAGGCGATCATAAAAATCAAAGACTATTTCGTTAAGAGGCAAACGGTAAACGACCATTGCTCTATTAGATACGTAAGTTAAATCAATTTGAGAACCTCTCTTGTCTGTGCAAAGCGCAAGGACGGCCCCAAGAAATTCATCAGGTACCATGATCGTCGCTTTAATCCACGGCTCGTCCATGGATTTAATATTCTGAGCTTCTGGCAAATCGGCTGGATTATGAATCTCTATGGTTTTTGCATCTTGCAGATTGATTTTATACACCACGCTAGGTGCCGTAGTTATCATATCTAAATTAAATTCTCGCTCAAGACGCTCTTGAATAATTTCAAGATGTAGCAAGCCAAGAAATCCACATCTAAAACCAAAGCCCAGTGCAGTCGAACTCTCAGGCTCAAACCCGAAGCTTGCATCATTAAGCCTGAGCTTTGCTAATGAATCTTTAAGATGCTCAAAGTCGGAGGCATCAGTTGGGTAAAGACCACAAAACACTACGGGTAAATGGGGCTTAAATCCTGGTAAAGCTTCGTCACAAGGTTTTTTCTCCTCCGTGATAGTATCACCTACCTTACAATCTGCAACTTGTTTAATAGAGGCGCTGAGGAAACCAATCTCTCCAGCTGATAATGATTCTGATATATGCTTTTTAGGTGTAAAATAACCCACGTTCTCTACGTTATAAACCCCACCCGTAGCCATCATTTTAATACGCATTCCTCTTTGCATACTGCCGTCAATAATACGCACCAAAATAACTACGCCAAGATATGGATCATACCAACTATCCACCAACAAAGCCTTAAGGGGTTTCTTCTCATCGCCGATTGGAGAAGGCAATCTATATATGATACTTTCCAATACTTCTCTTATACCTATGCCACTCTTAGCTGAAATAAGTAAAGCATCGCTAGTATTAATACCTATTACATCTTCTATTTGCTGCTTGACTTGATCTGGTTCTGCAGCTGGTAGATCAATTTTATTGAGGATAGGTATTATTTCGTGGTTGTTATCGATAGCTTGATAAACATTAGCTAAAGTTTGCGCTTCAACCCCTTGGCTTGCATCTACTACTAGAAGTGATCCTTCGCAAGCAGCGAGAGAACGGCTAACTTCATAAGAGAAATCAACGTGTCCTGGTGTATCCATAAGGTTTAGATGATATATTTCACCACTAATAGCTTTATAATTAAGTCTTACCGTTTGGGCCTTAATAGTTATGCCGCGTTCTTTTTCAATATCCATTGAGTCAAGAATCTGGTTGCTCATCTCGCGCGCTTCAAGACCACCGCAAAATTCAATGAGTCGGTCGGCTAAAGTTGATTTTCCATGATCAATATGAGCAATTATAGAAAAGTTTTTAATAAATTTTTTTTTGTCAGCCATCAATTTTTTTGTATGAATTTTTTAAAATGTTCATAATATATAGCATAATTTAATATATTGAGTAGAAAAAATGAACGCAGAAAGTGAAAACTATATAAAGAAAATAGAGCATTCCATTGATTTGCTCAAGAGGTCACTTTGATTTCGATAGTGCAAACCTAAGATTAGCAGAACTTGAAGAGTTATCTCAAGATCCCAAGATTTGGGATAACCAACGAAATGCTCAAGCAATATTGAAAGAAAAAAGGGGACTCGAAGGACAACTTAACTCTCTCAAAAATTTAAGCGACAAACTTCAAGAGAGTATCGAGTTTGGCCAGCTGTTACTCAGCGAAGGCGATCAAACTGCTCTAAAGTTAGTAGAAGATGAGCTAAAATATTTAGCTATTGTCGCTGCAAAATTCGAAACTGAATGTCTATTCTCAGGAGAAGCTGATGCTAATAATTGCTTCTTAGATATTAATTCAGGTGCCGGAGGTACTGAAAGCGATGATTGGGCCTCTATCATGCTGCGGATGTATTTAAGATTTGCTGAACGTCTTAATTTTAAAACCGAAATAATCAATATGATAAGCGGCGATGAAGCGGGTATTAAGTCTTGTACGTTAAGAATTTGCGGGCATCAGGCCTATGGATGGTTTAAGACTGAATCTGGAGTACATAGATTAGTTCGTATATCTCCCTATAACGCAGCTGGTAAAAGAATGACTAGCTTTGCTTCAGCTTGGATCTACCCAGAAATTGATGATAGTATCAACATAATTATAGATGATAAGGATTTAAGAATAGACACTTATCGCTCATCAGGTGCTGGTGGTCAGCACGTAAATACCACAGATTCAGCAGTAAGAATTACTCATTTACCGACAAATATTGCAGTGGCTTGTCAAAGCGGCAGGTCTCAGCACAAGAACAAAGCTGAAGCAATGACCATGCTAAAAGCTAAGCTCTATGAGCGGGAGCTTAAACTGCGCGAAGCAGAGGCTAATCAAGAAAATGCTACTAAAACTGAAATAGGGTGGGGGCATCAAATCAGATCATATGTACTTCAACCTTATCAAATGGTTAAAGACCTGCGAACAGGATTTGAAACTTCTGATGCTCAGGGTGTTTTGGACGGCAATTTAACCAATTTCGTATCTGCAAGTCTTGCAAATAGGGTAGGTAAGTAAAAAAATTTACTCATGAATTTTATTTCTCTATTTAAATACTGATCAGATTTAGTAATAGCATCAACTTTAATTTGAAGAATATTCATGAGTGAACAAACTATAGACCAAATAAGTCCAAGCATAGAACCTAAATCACAAGAAAATAAAACTAAAGTTCAGAAAATTCATCCAAAATCTGAAGAAATATTACTACCTGTGAATGAAAGTAGATTTAGGCGATTGTATGAATCAATTATTAATAACGACTATGAAAAATAGAAGAATTTCTATTCCTAGGCGATGACCCTGGAGCAAGATTAAATAAAAAATAAGGACTGTGCCCTCAAGCAAGCTTACGACCCTGCAAGAGTGGTATCATACTACATTTTGCTCTTAAAATTGGCCATTATGATTTGGCAAAAATTTTTACCAAGAGATATCCTAAACTA